>WQYX01000030.1 GCA_009781005.1 Polyangiaceae bacterium
ATGAATTCTCGAAGTTGTCCCCACTGTTCATCATTCAAGTCGGAATCGTAGGGTTTGCGCGACATACGACCGCCAGCTACCAAAAAGACCCTTTCTGGGCCAAATTCCTGGTAAACATGCTCTTAGGAATGGCGTCGGGTACTCGAAGCACTTCAGCGCACTGGTGCGCCCGTGACTCGATGGCACCCCCACGAAGCCAGGAAACTGCAGCCATCCAACCTTCAGCCAGTTCGAGAAGCCGTTCCGGCGTTGGGGCGTCTTCTTCTACAGCCCCGCGTTGGAGCGCTTCTCACAAACTTGAAGCTCCTCGACCTCGTTGTTCGACGCCTCGACGGCGGGACAGACATCGACGCCTCAGCCTGGGTTGGTGAGTCGAGCGTCGCCGAATGGTTCTGGATCGCAGAGATCGAACGAGGTTCAGATCGGCTTGCGCGGGGGCAGTTCGCGCGCGGCATCGCTCAGGCACAGGCAGACCAACTCGCCAGCTCTATCTCCGTGGACGCTCTCGACGCGAACACACTGAGCGCTGCCCAGTCCCTCGTCGCAGACCAGCTTCTTGTGCAGGACCGGGGTGATCGACTTGCGTTCGCGCACGACCTTTATGGCGACTGGGCACGCCTTCGAATCCTGCTGAACCAACGCGCCAACCTCGCGACGTTTCTTCAGGAGCGATACGAATCGCCGCTGTGGCATCGAGCGATCCGTCTCTTGGGAATCCACTCGCTTGAGCGCGAGAGCGGGGTCGCCGAGTGGAAGACGCTGATGGCGTCCTTCAACAATGGCGACATGACCGTCGTTCGAGACCTTCTCCTCGAAGCACCTGCGTTTGCGATGAACGCGAGAACACTCGTTGACGAGATGGCCACGCTCCAGTCGATGGACGCCATGCTCGACGCCGCCCATGCAGCCGGCCTGGCGCTCGACGTCATGCCGATCCAACGCCGGCCGCCGTCGCTGTGCGGCTGCGACGATGCAAACCAGAGTTGCTTGAGCAGATTCACGCCGAACAATGCCGGCACCTAAAAACATTTGAATACTTCCAGTCGAAATCAGATACTACGATATCGATATCGCGCTCCGGGCATGCACAAGCGGCGTGCGTTCGAAGACGCGCTCGTCAGTCGACTCGAGGCGATGAAGCGCGGTTGTGCGTGCAAGCTATGTGTGTTTCCTCGCAGAGAAGCAAGTCATTCGGACACCTCTCGGCACTGCCTTTTCCAGCGCTGGCGTGCGCCAGATCTGATACAGCGGCGAATCGTGCGCTGAATCTTCGTAGTTATCCCATCCGAGCGCAGCTCCCAGTATCTATATCTGCGGCGGGCGAAATCGACGATCTGGAGTGCCTCTCGTGTGACGCGAGCGATGCGACTCATGACGATACCCCCTCGGCGATCGGACAGTTATTGATCTCTTCGAATCCGGCGTGTCCGTTATCGTAAGGTTTCATCGTTCGCCTCCGCATGGATTGCATCGCCATACAGGCTCCGATTCGCACCCAAAGCAAGGTCGTTTTGCGAATGATTTCGACATTCGCATGGAGGCCGCAAGACCTACGACCCATCCACACGTGATCAGATTACGAAGTCTTATCGCGATGACCGTCGACAGCCGCTTTGATCGAGTGGAGCATTCATCAATCTTCGTCATGGCTTCGGCCTGCGCGCGTTCCATCGCCTCGATCTTGTCATAGGGGTCGCGGAGGATGGCTTTCTTCCTTTGATTGATACGCAAGAATGCCAGGACGAAGACCTTGAAATCTCCCTCCGTTACTCGTCGGTTGAGATGCTCCGTTTCTCTCAACCGCGATATTGGGATTTTGAATAGAATCCCCGTTGCTTCGGACGAGTGCGAACTGGAATGTGTCCCCCGCGACATAAGGAAGGTCGGTCAGATCGACGCGGATGCGCGCCGAGCCGTCGTCGGAGAGAATGGTTCTTTGGCCAAGGCGACGTGCTGCGGGGCGTTCGCATCAACCATGACGCGGAGGCTAACTCCAGGCTGAATATGCACTGCTTGCATGGTGGGCAGACGGACCTTGAACGTCGCTGTCTCGGTCGAAAAGGAAACCCCTGGATTTACAGCGTGAACTCGCACAGTTCCGACGTCGGAACTGTGCGCCTACAAACGTGGTCAGACCACTCGCGGATTCCCGTTACGACCGAGGCTGCTTGGAGTCGGCAAAGTCCTTGCGCTTGATCTTCGCACGGCGCCCATCTGGATGGTGGAACACAATCCCTTCGGCAAGGTGACCCGGAGAAAACTTGTTATCCAGATCAGCAAGAAACGTCTTTAGGCCGTCGTAAGTTCGAGGAACGTCTTCGTAGACTCGTTCACGACGATTCACGCGGAGGACATCCGCACGCAGGTCGAGGCGATTTACGAAGAGTGCTAACGCTCATCTCCAGTCTTTGGTCTACGAGCGATTCGATGGCTATGCGGCGTCTTGCGAGAGCGCGCGCGAGCCAAGATCGGAAGCACTCGTATAAGAGCTCGATCCAGTACGATGCGAAACGCCGCCCCGGCGCGCGCAACGTTTGTGGATCGGTTTCCAGAGCTTCTCTTACGAAGCCGCTGTCATTCCATCGTGCGGTGGCGGACTCGGGACAGCGAGCGCCCGTTCGCGCTGTCCGAGCCCGCGGCTGCTCACGTCGCGCTCCGGTTGAAGACGCGCTCCCGGTGCCACGGCAGGTCCTCGCATGTCCCTATGTCCTCATGGAAGCTTCACGCTAACGTGACATTTTTGCCCTGTTAAAGTCACCTGGTGGCCGACAGCACTCACCGACTCGATGTCGAATACCGATTCGGCGGAATCTGAGTCCCCGGCGGAATCTGAGTCCCCGTCGCTGTTCTCGTACAACCGCTGACGATATGAGAAGACGCGATCACCTGTGATCGGGTCCACGATGACGTCGAACCGCGACTTGCTGAACAAGCACGTCCCCTGACCTGTTAAAATCCCCAAATCGTTGACATCGTTGAGCATTGGATAGTCGACCGTCACATGAAGAAGTCCGCCGCGCTCAACCCGAAAACTTATGCTGTCGGCGGGCGATAGGGTCCCTCCCTCGCACAAATCGGGCGCCGAAGTCTGGAGTTTTTCAATCAAAGCAAACTTGCCATCATTGAGTCGGACGATGATATTTGCATCCCATCGAGAAGTATCTTTCACCCAGAAGAAGGATGCGTCGGGACCATCACAAGAGCCATGACCGCCTTCATCATCCTCAGGCTCGCACAGTGCACGCTTGGCCATGGAATCGTTCGCAACTCGCGGATCCACCTCCTTTCCCATCAGGACTTGGTACGCTTCAAGCCAACTGCTGACCACCGGCATCGCCGTACGATCGACATCAATACCAACGAAAGCGTAGCAAGCACGGAGCTCCTGCTCAGCTCGCTCAAGCACATCACCTGCTGCCGTACGAGTTTCGCGGCCTGAGGAAGGGACACCACCATCCTTCGTCGCTGGCCGGGTATCCGCTGGAACTCCCTGGCTTCCCGCTTGATCGGTTGCAACTGCATGGCTCGGGACAGACGCCGGGGAGTTGAGGCGTTCCTGATGACATGAAGTCATCAGCAATACGCTCACCACGGTAATTGGTAGATTTGGGTGGTTCATTTGGTCCTCTTCTCCATCGCGCTTACGCATCTAAGCCTCCTGCTTAATCAGCGCGTTTCATGTCTACCCAGTCGGGATGTTCTTCTCTTGTGTTGCTCGAAAAACGATCTCAATCGATACTGGACGCAGTTTGTCGAGGCGCCGGAGTACCGAGAGGGCTGCAATGGAGAGCCCGGTGCATAGCGAAAGGTGCACGCCGGGTTCGGATGGGGGCGCGCGGAAACCTCCCGTTGCAAGTCGGAAAAAGCGCCGCGCGCCTACCAAACTTCCCACCGAGATCTGGATCAACAAACCCCATCAAGAGGTTTCATCCGTCAATTCCGCTCTGTAATTTCTTCCTCCACTTGTCTCATCCTCGTTGACAGATTCCGCAAGATGCGTCGCAACTCAGCGTCGCGCTTCTCGAGGGACGTCGTCCTGCTCATCTGCTCGCTCCAGCCTTCGCGAGCAGCTCGTGGAGCTTTTGTGTGGTCAGCGGGCGGCTTCTCTCCGAAGGGATCTTCGCAAGCCAATGGGACGGCTCCTTGCGCCGGAAGCCGCGTGGCAGCTCGAGCTCGGGCAGACTCGTGAAGAGGCGTGAGCGGCCGCTCGACAGGGGACGCGAAGTCGAAGAGCGCCTTCTCGGCCGTCGCGAGCTTCGCGCCGCGCTCAGTCTCCTCGTGTGCGAGTTCGGCCACCTGGCGTGCCGCCGAAGGCGCCAAAGACTGGGGCGCGCCTTCCTGCGCGCCGACGGGGAAGCCCCATGACCGCGGCACCGCGGCAAGATTGTACTTCTTATGGGAGTACATCACGCAGGCAACAATGTGTGCCATGCACCGAGATAGGAGGTGGCGGAAGGAGGATGCTGGGCGGTACAATGCGAACGTTCGCGAGGCCGCGTCTGCTGATTTTAAGGATTAGGAAATCAAAATGACTTCCAAGAATCGTTTCTTTGTTTTCGCAGGCACAAGTGTAATAGGCATTCTTGCGTTTTCTTGCGGAAGCTCATCCTCTAGTTCACCAGCGAATCCCGAAGATCCTTTGCAACAAGCGCCCGTGCCCAATCCCGACGCGTCCGCATCGGATTCGTCGACGGCACCTCCGGCACCCCAAATCGAACCCGATGGCTTTGACGGCAGTTCCGTGGATGTCGTCACCGTGATCAAAACGCAGGAAGATCGAAAAACGATCTCGCCGCTCATCTATGGAATGAACACCACGCGAGGCACCCACGACGCCGATCTTGCGCCCGCCGACGTGCTCGCGGGCGTGACCTTCATCCGGCGCGGCGGCGACAGAGGCAACTCGTACAACTGGGAGACGAACATGTCGAACAGCTCCGTCGAGGGCGGCTTCGTCAACGATATGTATCTCTCCGAAAAACTCGACAATCCGTCCGCGCCGGGGGAGCTCGATCGCGCACTCATCGCGAACGGCCGCGCCGCGGGGCGCGGCACGATGATCCCGTTCGTCATGAATGACTACGTAGCGGCAACACTTGGCGGCAATATCCCTTATACGAATCCCAATTGGATCAACGGAAATACCATTGACCAGTATTTCCATCAAGTACAGCTCGTCAAACCAACCGCGTTTTCGGCCACGCCGGACCTGAATGACGGCGTTGTCTACACGGACGAGCATATCGATTTTCTGCGCCGCCAATTCCCAACAGTCCCGACAGACATCTTCACGCCTGGCCCATCGCAAGTCATGGTGGGCACCGACAACGAGCCGGATCTTTTTGCATACAACTATCCCATGCTTCAACGAGGTGGCGGCGCCAACATCTACGATCCGGGCGGAAGTGGAGCTGTCGTTGGCCATCTCGTGACGGGCACGGAGTTCACCGACAAATTCGTCACCTTTGCCAAGCACGTAAAACAGATGGCGCCTTCGGCACCCATCGTTGGTCCGGACCACTACGCCTACGACGGCTGGACAACATGGTGGGAAACGATGCCTCAGTATACGGACGACGGCCGCTGGTACATGGATGACTTCCTCGCCACCGTTCGCACCGAGAGCGAGTCGATCGGCACGCGCTTGCTCGACACGTGGGACTTTCATTGGTACCCGCAGCGCAAGTTTTCGGGCACGTTCACGTGGTCGCTCGACAATGCAACGCGCACCATGACGGCAGACGAAATTGACGCTGTCGTGCAAGGACCGCGAAGCTATTGGGATACCGAGTACGACGAGCACTCGTGGATTACCGATGATCACCTCGGCGGCCCCGCATACATCTTGACGAGGCTCATGGATCGAATTGCCACGGATTATCCCGGCACGAACATCGGCGTGACAGAATATTTTCCGGGCGGCTGCGCCCACATCTCGAGCGGCCTCGCCACGGCAGACACCCTCGGCGTCTTCAGTCGCATGGGCGTTCATATGGCCGCCATGTGGCGGCACGAATGCGATCTGACGTACGCCGACGGCGGCTTCCGACTCTTGCGAAATGCGGACGGTCAAGGCCTTGCTTTTGCGGGCACAAGCGTCAGCGTGGAGCATCCGGAGAAGGCCGAATCCTCGGTTTATGCGGCGAGCGACGTACCCGGATTCACGACGGTGCTCGTCATCAACAAGACGAACGCCACGAGACGCTTTGGTCTTCGCGTCTACGACAGCGTCCCGCTCACGGACGTCGACATCTATCGCATCGCAAGCGGCAGCCCCAGTCCCGTGCACGTTGCACACGATGCATTCACCAAGCTCAATGCCTATGCCTACGAAGCGCCTGCCATGAGCGCGGCCCTCGTGGTCCTGAAAACGCATTGATCACATATCGCGGCAAATCGAAAACGGTCTATGCCATGATCGGCACCATGGATTGGAAGCTTCTCGCTTCAACCTTCGTGGCCATTTTCGTCGCCGAGCTCGGAGACAAAACGCAGCTTGCTGCTCTCTCGCTCTCGGCAGGATCGAGCTCGAAATGGGCCGTGTTCTTCGGCTCGGCGCTCGCACTCGTTGCAACATCGGCCATCGCCGTCCTTGCCGGAGAAGCGATCTCACGCTTCGTCTCCCCCTCGTGCTTCGCCGCATCGCGGGGGTAGTGTTCATCGCGATGGGCGTACTCTTCCTCGTAAAAACGTCGTAGGCCGCCACGGCTGCTGAAAAGTTGTCTGTTCGAAGTCTGACCTGATACGGCGGACCCATGGGTCCTCGTGAGGACAGAGACGCATCGCCGTCGAACGAAAATGACAATCCCTCATGGGGCTCCGAAGGCCGAGCGTTCAGGCCTCTTTTGCGCGCGGGAGAGCGTTTTGCGCGCGACGCCGCAAGCCGGCCCATTCTCATGTTCGAGGACGTCTACAAATCCTATCGACCAGGCGCACCCGTTTTGCGCGGGATGAACCTCATTATCGAACGCGGCGAATTCGTCTTCATCACAGGTCCGAGCGGCTCAGGAAAAAGCACGCTTTTGCGCATCCTTTATGCGGCGGAGAAACCCGACGAGGGACGCATTCTCTTTCTCGGTCGCGACATCACGCGACTTCGCAGCGAGTCCATTCCATTTCTGCGAAGGAATATCGGTGTCGTCTTTCAAGACTTCAAGCTCGTTGGATCGTGGAGCGTTTTCGAAAACGTCGCGATCACTCTCGAAGTGCTCGGACTTCCGGCGAGGCTCATTCGGTCGCGCGTTGGCGAGGCTCTCGAACGCGTCGGTCTCCAGGGGCGCAGTGCAGATCCGGCCGGCGTTCTCTCCGGTGGTGAGCAGCAGCGCGTTGCCGTGGCGCGCGCCATCGTCGGTGAACCTGCGCTCATTCTTGCCGATGAACCAACGGGCAATCTCGATCCGCAGCTCGCGATCGACGTCCTCGGTTTGTTCGAAGAGATCCACGAGGCGGGCACCACGGTGATCTTCGCCACGCACGATCGTTCGCTGCTCGACGTGCACCGGCGCCGCCTCGTCGTGCTCGACGAAGGAAGGACCGTCGACGTGCCGAATGGTCTCGCAACGAGCGACGACGCAGGCGCGTGGACCCGCAGCGACAACCACCTTCCTCTGTGACAAGGAGCGAACATGCTCGATGGTTCAATCGGCACGACGAGTAGGGCACGGCGCGGCATGCTCCGCGAGTGGCGGCTGCACACGCTCAGCGTGTTCTCACTCGCCGTGGCCTTCGTCTGCCTTGGAGCCGCACTCCTGGTGCTCACGAATCTCCAGGCCATCGAAGAACGATGGGCCCACGCCGGCCGCGCATCGATCTATCTGAAAGACAACGCACCCGCACAAGACGTCGAGTCGCTGAAGAAGGCGCTCGCGAACGTGCCAGGAATGCTCGGCGTTCGTTACGTATCACCCACCCAGGCAAGAACCGAATTCGGTCAACTCGAGACCGGTTCGCGTGCCGAGCTCGCTGCGCTGCCCGTCGAGGCATTCCCGGCGTCGATCGAAATCGAAGTCAGCCCCGATGTCTCCGACTCCGATCTCGACGGCATCGTCAGCAAGCTGCGGCAGCTTCCTGCCGTCGACGACGTCGAGACGTATCAAGCTTGGACGGAGCGCCTTGCGCGCCTCATCAAAGGCGGCGTCGCGGCAGCAGCGTTGCTCTCGCTCGTCGTCTTTGCGTCGGTGCTCGCGGTCATCGGCTCGACGATCCGCCTCGCGCTTCAGCGTCGCCGCACGGAAGTCGAGGTCCTCAAACTCGTTGGTGCGAGCGACCGGTTCATCAAAGGTCCGTTCCTCATCGAGGGCAGCGCCCAAGGCGCGCTCGGCGCGCTCGGCGCCGTCGTGCTGCTCGCAGCACTCTTCTTCCTCGTGCGCGGTCGACTCGACGCGGAACTCGCAAGCCTCATCGGCATCGAGCCATCGTTTCTCCCTTGGTACGTCGTCGTCGGCATGGTGTGCGTCGGCATCGTGCTCGGGAGGTTCGCCGCGGCACTCGGTCTGCGAAAACTCGTGACGTTATGAAAAGTATGACAAGGCTACGAAGGACTTCGCTCGTCGTTGCACTCACGGTCGGCGCCGGCGCATCGCTCCCCGTACACGCGGCTCAGACGAGCAGCGGTGTCGGCGCGGAGCAGCCGTCGTCGGCGCTTGCACTCGCGGCGCTCGATCGTCGCATTGCAGATCTCGACGCCGAAGAAGCAACGAGCAAACAGGAGCTCTCCGAGCTCGGCTCCAAGATCGCCGAGGCCCATGCACAGTCGCTAAGCCACGGCCGCGCGCTCTACCGACTGACGCGGGCGGGCATGCTTCCCATGGGCGGCGGCTTCGGCGAGTTCGTCTCGCACGCGATCCGCGTCGAGCGCTCGCGCCGCGCGCTCTCGGCCGATCTTGAGAGCGAAAAAAAACTTCGCCAGCGCGGAGCCGAGCTCTCACGTGCGCTCGAGCGCGTCGCTCGTGATCGCGTGGCGCTCGCGAGCCAGCGGAGCGCAATGGACGCGGCACGCATGGCGATGGATGAAGAGGCTCGGCGTCAGGCCGCCTTCGATCGCGCCTTCGAGACATCGAGGGACGGAAACGATTTCGTCGCCGTGAGCGGTCAGAGCTTGGCCACGCACGATCGCGCGCAGGGCGGCTTCTCTGCTTCACGCGGCAAACTGCTGTTCCCGCTTGCGGCGCGCGCCGAGGTTCACCCTGCACAACGCGAAGGGACCGATGGTCCTGGTCTCGAGATCAAGACAACGCTCGGCGCGCCGGTGCGCGCGGTCTTCGCGGGCCGCATCGCGTTCGCGGATCGCTACGGTGCTTACGGCCGCCTCGTGATCATCGATCACGGGGATCACTACTACACGGTCAGCGGCAACCTCGCCGGCATCGATGCGAAAGTAGGCGACGACATCTCCGCCGGCGAGCGCATCGGCACGGTGGGCGACGAAGGCAAAGGCCCGTCGCTCTACTTCGAGATCCGACACGGCACCGAAACGATTACACCCGGCCCCTGGCTCGGTTTGCCATAACCGAGTCGATGATGGCTACGATTTCGTCGTCGGTCAGAATGTGGTCTTGGGATTTGGCAGTTTTGAGGATTTCGGCGACAAGCTTTTCGTCGTTCGGAATGCCTCGCTGCGAAAGCCAATGATTGACATTCGATGCGCCGCTCATGGGACCGATACAAATCTCCTGGGTGCGCCCAATCATCGAGGCAGGCACACTGCTGTAGACGCGATCGGCGAGCCAACCGTCGTTCTTCTGCATGGACTTGAGGATCGCGGCCGCGTGCACGCCCGTGGCCGTGCGGAACGCGTCACGGCCGACGAGCGGGTAATTGATCGGGATATTCCAGTGAAACGTTGTTGCAATCCAGTTGCAGTACTCGCGTAGCTTCGTGAGCGGCTGGTGTTCGAGGTGACCGAGGAGCTTGAGATTCAAGAGCAAAAGCTCCATGGCCACGTTGCCAACTCGCTCTCCTATCCCAAGCCCCGTTGCATGCACCCGGTCCGCACCGTATTCGAGCGCCCAGATTGCATTTTCGAGTGCCAATCCGCGATCGTTGTGACCGTGCCAATCCATGCCGATATCGGTGCGTCCCATATCCACGAGAACGCTCTTGGCGAACTGAATCAAGTTGCGCACGCCATTGGGCGTGGCGTGGCCCACGGTGTCCGAGAGGCAGATGCGCGAAGCTCCATGATCGATCGCAGAGCGAAAGAGCGTGGCGAGTGCCTCGGGGCGTGATCGCGTGGTGTCCTCCGTCACGTAGGCGACGGGAAGCCCCGCGTTCACCGCAAGATCGATGGCATCCGTGCTGCGCTTGGCAATGAAATCGATATCCCAGTTTTCGGCGTACTGGCGGATAGGGCTCGAGCCAATGAACGCGTAAACCTGGATTTCGATCCCGATGCGTTGTGACAGCTCGATCATGGGTACGATGTCCGCCACCACCGTGCGGCCGGCGCAGGAGGGGCGGATCTTGAGCTTGCAGTCGGAAATCTCTTTGCATAGGAGGAGCGCATCGTCGAAGGCGCGCTCGCTCGATCCCGGCAGACCCACGTTGGCAACATGGATGCCGAGTTCATCCATCAAGTGGAGCAATTGAATCTTGGAGTCGATATCCGGAATGACAACAGAGGGATTCTGAAGCCCCTCACGAAGTGTTTCGTCCACGAACGAAGCGTTATCCGGCAAGATTCGCTCGTTACGATGGATTTCGTTCCAATCGAAGATGAGATCGGATCCGCGATCGCGCTCGGTGGCAAATTCAGACATACGAGTCTATGCGCTCGAGCCGTAGAGCGTCTCTGCAACCTTGAACGTGAGAGTTTCCAGCTCCTGGTAGCTGGAACGAATGCTCGTGAGATCCCCTTGCTGATCGAGCAAACCTCGCAAGCGCGAGCAGCTATTTTTCATCTGTTCAATCATCTCGATCTCCACGAGATCCTGATAGCCCTCGATGGCCGCCTCGGTCGTGTAAAGCAGCGTTTCGGCTTGATTGCGTAGTTCGGCGAGCTCTTTGCGAATCGTGTCGGCCGCTTGGTGGCGCTCGCCTTCTTGAATGATGCGCGCAATCTGATCCTTCGACAGTCCACTCGTAGGATGCACGTTCATCTGCTGCGAGCGGCCGGAACCCATGTCCTTTGCGCCGATGCTCACGACGCCATTGGCGTCGATACGGAAGGTGACCTGAATCTTTGGCACGCCGCGAGGCGCGGGCGGGATGCCCGTGAGCTCGAATCGCGCGAGGCTCGCGTTGTCTGCGGCCATCGGGCGTTCCCCTTGAAGAACGTGGATTGGCACGAAATTCTGGTTATCGACGCTCGTTGTGAAGACTTCACTTCGCTCGGTGGGGATGGTCGTGTTGCGCGGGATGAGCACGGTGAAGACGCCGCCGCCCGTCTCGACGCCGAGCGACAGCGGCGTGACGTCGAGCAGCAACATCTCGACGGATGCGTCGTTGCCTCCGAGCGCAGAGCCTTGCAGCGCGGCACCCGCGGCAACGACCTCGTCGGGATTGACTCCCTTGTTGGGATCCTTTCCAAAGAACTCTTTAACAGCCTTTTGCACGGCCGGCATGCGCGTCATGCCGCCGACGAGAACGATACTGTGAATATCGGTCGGCGTGAGCTTCGCATCCGCGAGGCATTTACGGCATGGTTCGAGAGTGCGCTCGATGAGATCCGACGTGAGCAGCTCGAGCTCCGAGCGCTTCAGCGTTTTTTGGACGTGAAGCGGTTCCCCCTTTTGAGTCGTCGCGATGAAGGGAAGATTGATTTCCGTTTCGAGCGACGAGCTGAGTTCGTGTTTGGCTTTCTCCGCCGCCTCCTTCAGACGCTGAAGCGCCATTCGATCTTTCTTTAGATCGACGCCGTGCTCGCGCTGCAAACCTTCGGTAATCGCATCGACGATACGAAGATCGAAATCCTCGCCCCCGAGATTCGTATCACCATTCGTTGCCTTGACGGAAAAGACGCCCTCGCGGATCTCGAGAATGGACATATCGAAGGTGCCCCCACCGAGATCGTAGACGGCAATTCGCTCGGCGTTCTTCTTTTCGAGACCGTAGGCGATGGCGGCGGCCGTGGGCTCATTGATGATGCGGTGAACGTTGAGCCCTGCGATCGTCCCAGCATCACGCGTGGCCTGGCGCTGAGCGTCGTCGAAGTACGCCGGGACGGTGACGACGGCGTCCGTGACCGTCTCACCGAGGTAGGCCTCGGCAATCTCCTTCATGCGCGCGAGCACCATCGCGCTCACCTCCGACGGCGACATATCCTTATTGGCTACAGACACCCAAGCATCGCCGTTCGATGCCTCAATGATTCTATACGAACTTCGATCGACGAGGTGTTTGATCTCCGGAGCATGATATTTGCGCCCGATGAGCCGCTTGACCGCATAAACGGTATTCTGCGCGTTCGTGACGGACTGGCGTTTGGCAGATTGCCCAACGAGGCGTTCTCCACTTGCCGTAAAACCGACGACGGACGGCGTCGTGCGCGCGCCCTCGGCATTCGGAATGATCTTGACGTCGATCTTGCCCGTGGGGTTGGTCTCGACAACCGCAACGCAGGAGTTGGTCGTTCCTAGATCGATCCCAATGACCTTGCTCATCCCACTCCTTATTCGGATGATTCCGAGGGATCCGCGTCGTCGTGACCGCCGTGGTTCGTCTTCGGCTTGGCAACGATGACCATCGCCGCGCGAACCAGCCTGTCGCCTTGAAGATACCCTGGTTGCACTTCCGCGACGACGGTTCCTGCAGGGTGCTCGTCCGTGTCGAGCTGCTGAATGGCATCGTGAACAGCGGGATCGAAGCGCTGACCGACCGCGGGCACTTTCGTGATCCCAACACGCGCGAGAGTGTCGACGAGCTGCCGGAGAATCATGGTGAGACCGTCGGCAACGGGTTTCGCCTCCGTCGCGGATTGCGCACTTTGAATGGCCCGCTCGAGATTGTCGAAGACGGGCAAGATCTCTCGCAAGAGATCCTCGCGGCCCCCTTTACGCGCATCTTCGATTTCGCGCCGCGTACGCTTGCGGAAATTGTCGAAGTCGGCGGCCGTGCGAACCCATTGATCCTTCATACGCGCGGTTTCGGCCTTGGCCTCGGCAAGCGCGTCCGACGCGGGCGCCGATTCTGTGGCGCGCTCTTCGCCTTGGTCGCTCTGGTTTTCGCTCGTCGGTTCGATGTCTTCACCGTCTTGTTCGTTCATCTTGGGCACGTTGCCGACTATACCTGAAGACCTTCGGCGTGTGTGCGGCCGTCGCGCGGAGACGAGACTAGCGGTCGCGCAGGGGGACGGCTAAGCGGCTCTCGATGACGCAGCTCGAGCTCAATCCACCGCAGGCCGAGGCCGTTGCGCACGTCCACGGACCGCTTCTCGTCTTCGCAGGCGCGGGCAGTGGGAAGACGCGTGTCATCACTTATCGCATCGCAAACCTCGTCGCGCGCGAGCACGTCGCACCATGGAGGATCCTCGCGGTCACCTTCACGAACAAGGCCGCCGGCGAGATGCGCGCGCGCCTCGAGCATCCCGAAATGCTCGGCCCCATCGCACGCGATCTGTTCGCTGGCACTTTCCACTCGACGTGCGCGAAATTTCTCCGGCTCTATCCGGAAGCCGTCGCGCGAACCAGAAACTTCGTCATCTACGATTCAACCGATCAGAAAGCCGTCGTCGCGCGCGCGTTGCGTGATCTCGGTTTCGACGAGCGGCGTTATCCGCCAAAACAAGTGCTCGCCCGCATCCAGAAAGAGAAACAGGAAGGGCGCGCGCCGCGCGACATGAGCCTCGACAGCTATATGGATGATGCCATCCAAAAAGCATATGCGCGCTACGAGCAATCCCTCGCGGCCGCCAATGCCCTCGATTTCGAAGATCTCATTCTCGATGTCGTGCGTATCCTCGAGGCCAAACCTTCCGAACGAGCAGATATTTTGCATGCGAAAGAAGCATTGGAGAAGAAATTCGACTTTCTCTTGGTCGACGAATTTCAAGATACGAACCAGATTCAATATCGGCTCTTGCAGCGGCTCGCGGCGCGCACGCGGAACTTGTGCGTCGTGGGCGACGACGACCAGAGCATCTACCGGTGGCGAGGAGCCGACGTCCGCAACATCCGCGGATTCCGGCGCGACTACCCCGACGCGAAGGTCATCAAACTCGAACAGAATTATCGATCCACCAAGCGCATCGTTGCCTCGGCGCTCGCGGTGATCGCTCCTTCGATGACGCGCGAGCCGAAGGAGCTCTGGACCGACAACGTCGACGGTTCGCCCATCCGCGTCATTGCAACGGCGGACGAACGCGACGAAGCAGCATGCGTCGTGCGCGCGATCCGCGACGCCGCCGGAGCCGGCATCTCTCCTCGCAAGATTGCCGTTTTCTATCGCGTGCACGCGCAATCACGTGTTCTCGAAGAGGCCTTGCGCTCCGTCAATATTCCTTATCAGATCATTGGCGGCACGAAATTCTATGAGCGCGCAGAAATCAAAGATGCCATTGCGTACTTGCGGGTGCTCATCAACCCCAAAAGCGACGTCGACATGGCACGTATCATCAACACGCCGCCGCGGGGCATTGGAGCCACCACCGTCGAGCGTGTGGCGGCTTACGCGTCGACGCAGCGCATTTCAATCTTCGAGGCGCTCGAACGTCTCGAAGATTTCGCCGAAGATCTCGGCACGGCGCCCAAGAAGCGGCTCGGACAATTTCGCGAACTCATGAAAGGTCTGGTGACGGAGAGCAAGGGGCGGCCGCCAGCAGACGTGCTTCGCATCGTGCTCGCGAAGAGCGGATACAAATCCGTGCTCGAAAAAGAAGACACCGCCGAAGCAGAAGGCAGACTCGAAAATCTCGCCGAGTTCGAAGGGTCGATGCACGACTACGCGATCGAGGCCGAAGCGCGCGGCGAAGAGCCCTCGCTCGAGGGATTCCTCGAGCGCGTCTCGCTTCAGAGCGACACGGATTCAATGAGCGAGTCCGAGAAGGTGACCCTCATGACCGTGCACGGCGCCAAGGGCCTCGAGTTTCAGCTCGTGCTCCTCACCGGCATGGAAGAAGACATGTTCCCCTACCGGAATCAGGAGCCGCGAAGCACCGATGAAATGGATGAAGAGAGGCGGCTCGCATACGTTGCGGTCACGCGCGCGCGCGAACACCTCGTTGTCACGCACGCGAAGGAGCGGCAAATCTTCGGCACGACGCGCCGCGGAATGCCCAGCCGGTTCGTGGGTGACTTACCGGCGCAAGCGATCGAGACCATGGAGACACCGGCGGCGCGTGCAGCGTCCAGCGCAGGACGATGGATCGATCGCGAATGGGGCGGCACGTCAAGGCGCACAAGCAGCAGCGTGCATGCAGGGGCTTGGCAGCATCCGCAGGCGCCCGCGAAGCGCGATCCCGGAGAGAGCTACGTGGAACTGGATCCGGATGCCGCCGCCGAAAGCGACGAGGCGCAACCGATTCGCCGCGGAATGAAGGTGTTGCACGAGCGCTTCGGGCGCGGCGAAGTGCTGAACGTCGTTCATGCAGGCGAGCCAGCAGTGGTCGCGTTCTTCCCGGGGTGGGGCGAGAAGAAGGTGCTCGCGCGCTTCTTGCGGCGCGCGTGATCGTTACCCCCGTCGGCCCATCGTTTTGTCGACGAAGGGCACGAGATGCGCGTTGACGGCCGCGGGATCTTCGAGTGCCGACATGTGACCGAGTCGTTCGAGGATGACGAGCTCGGAGCCCGAGATCGCGCCCGCCATGTTCTTGCTCCTGCTCGGCGGGCACGACCGATCCTCACGGCCGCAGACAATGAGCGCGGGCACGCGAATGGATGAAATCTTTTTTAGGATATCCGTACGACGCACGAGGACTGCAAGTGCGGCGCGTGCCAAACCTTCGGGATTGAATCTCATCATCGCCGCGTAGCTCTCCATCACGAGCTCACTCTGTTTTCGCATGGTCTCGGGCGCAAACAGGAGCGGCGCTACACCCGAGAGGAACGTGCGGCGAGGAAGCCCCAACCACCGATGAAGCTCGACGAACGCGCGATAGCGAATTTTCTCGATCGCCGTTGGCGCCTCCGCGCTCGTGTCGAGAAGCGCGAGCCCGGCGACACGCGACGGATGCTGTAGCGCGACGCGCATCGCGAGCATGCCGCCCCAGGAGAGGCCAACGAGGATCGCGCGCGTGACACCGAGATCGGTGAGCGCCCTAGCAAGTGCGTCGGCGTGCTCCTCGAGCGAAAAATTGGGCGGCACGTCGCTCTTGCCGTGACCGGGGCCGTCGAACACGACAACGCGACCGAGCGTTGAGAGAGGTTCGATCTGTCCGTTCCAACTTCCGCCGTCGAAGAGCAGCCCGTGCAAAAGGACCACTACGGGATCATCGTCCTTTTTCGCTTTTCCCCGTTCTTCGTAAGAAAGGCGACCAAGCGCAGTCGTGACGTATGCTTGCGCGGGCTCCTCGCGCTCCGCCCTAGCCTCGATTCGCTCGCGACGGCTGGTAAACATGCTCTTACGGGAAGATCTCGCGTTCCTTGTAAACTGCTTCAATGCGTGAAAGCGCGAGAGCATATCCGGCAATACGGCGATCGACCTTGTTCTGGCGCGAGAAGTCGCTGATCTCGCGGTACGCACGGGTCATTGCCTTTTCGAGCTTCGTGTCGACTTCCTCCTCCGTCCAGCTCTCCGAACGCTTGTTCTGCACCCATTCGTAGTAGCTCACCGTGACACCACCGGAGTTCACGAGAACGTCGGGGAGAATATCGATCCCCCTCTCGAGCAGGATCTTTTCGCCGGCGGGATTCGTGGGTCCGTTGGCGCCTTCGAGAACGACCTTGCAATCGAGCGAACGCGCTTCGCTTTCGCCAATCTGATTTTCGAGCGCGCACGGCGCAAAGATATCGACCTTCTGCTTGAAAAAGTCTTCGCGCGTGACGGCTTTGCCACCCGGATAACCCGCAATGGATCCGTGATCGACAACCCAATCTTGAAGCTTGTGTGCATTGAGACCTTCGGGGTTCACCATGTAACCCGAGTGATCACCCACCGCGACGGTGGACACGCCGAGGCGCGAGAGGATCACTGCAACGTGGGAGCCTACGTTGCCGAACCCCTGAACGGCCATGGTTGAACCTTCGAGCTCGAACGACTTCTCTTTGGCCCATTCAATGGCGCAGAAGACAGCGCCTTGACCGGTGGCCTTCGCGCGTCCGAGCGTTCCGCCCGATGCCACCGGCTTGCCGGTGACGACGCCCTTGACGCTCTGCTTGCGCGCTGAGCCCACCATATTCGAATACGTGTCCATCATCCAGGCCATGGTCTGGCTATTCGTGCCAAGGTCGGGCGCGGGGATATCGTATTCGGGTCCGATATTCTCACTGAGAGCATGGGTGAAGCGGCGCGTAATGCGCTGAAGCTCGTCTCTGCTAACCGTATGCGGGTCAAATTTGACACCGCCTTTGCCGCCGCCAAATGGGATGCGCATGAGTGCGGATTTCCAAGTCATCATCGCAGCAAGCGCTTTGACGTCGTCGAGTGTGACCGACGGGTGAAAGCGTATACCGCCCTTGAACGGCCCAAGGAGGTTATTGTGCTGAACCCGATAACCTTTGAAAAGACGCACTTCCCCGCCGTCCATTTTGACAGGGAAGTTGACGATAATTTCATTTTTAGGCTCACTCAAAATCGTGCGTACGTAGTCCTGAAGGTTAATCGTTCGCGCCGCGCGATCGAGGTAATCCTGAACGACCTTGAAGAAGTCGAACTCCTTGACGATGATCGTGCGCGACGAGCCGGGAGCCGCGGGAATCGAGCCTGACGCCTGGACGGTTTCGGACGGAGAATCAATCGTTTTCATCGAACGCTCTCTTAGCCCGAAAGCGGGCTAGCGTAAAAACCAAAGCGAGTAGGCATAGGTGACGGCGCTCGTGACGAGCAGCGCGTCCACGCGATCGAGGATCCCACCGTGACCGGGAACGATGGCGCCGGAGTCTTTGATGCCGGTCGATCGCTTCAGCAACGACTCGCCGAGATCGCCAGCCTGACCGAGCGCGCCCGCGACGAGTGCGAGCACGATGCCGCGGATGAGCGACAACGACGGCAAAAACCACGCGTGCGCGAGCACTGCGGCAAACACGCTGCCGACGAGGCCGCCGACGGCACCTTCCATGGTCTTTTTTGGTGAGACCGCCTCATAAAGTTTGTGTTTGCCAAAAAAGCGCCCCGCAAAATAACCGCCCGTATCGCTGAACCAGGCAAATAGAATGGCAACGACGACATAGCCGGCGCCGTCCGGCAAATCTTTTCGTAATAAGGCAAGTGCCGTCAAAGGAATACCAATGAACAGCGGTCCAAAACCCATTGCGCATGCACGCAGCGCCGCTGTTTTCATGTCGCCAATCGAAAAGAGCGTGAGCAGCGGACCAAGGAGCGGAACGAACAAGACGAGCGTGGCAAGAATGCGAACGTCGCTCCCCCAAAACCACATGGCGAGCGACGCGACCGCCGTCATCGCGACGCCGATGGTCTGCGACGGTCTGTCCCCGGCGTGCGTCATGTTGAAGAGCTCCCACGCGCCAACGAGCGACGCAGAAAGCGCAAGAATATAAAAACTCCACGGCGGGCCTTCGTAGAGCAGCCCTACGAGGATCGGCGCGGCGACCACCGCCGACGCGATGCGCACGGCAAGATTGCTGTTTGCCTTCGGTGGCTCTCCGCGTGCTTCAGCCATCGGCCGTGCTGGTTAGCACGTATCAGCCGACGAGGCGCAGGTGCGACTTGTCCGCGGCCGCTGGTGGGGCGGAGGGCAGGGCGAGCTTGTCGTCGGGCATTGCTGGTTTGCCGACGAGCCCGAAGCGGCGCTCGCGACGCTGGTAGCTACCGATGGCTTCGTAGAGATCGACTGCGTCGAAGTCGGGCCACAACGTGTCGGAGAAATGGAGCTCCGCGTACGCGAGACCGTAGAGAAGAAAATTCGAGATGCGACGCTCACCGCCGGTACGGATGATGAGATCGGGATCGCCCACACGCAGGCTCGGCATGCGTCGGCGAAGAGCGTCTTCCGTCACGTCCTCGGGACGCAGGCGGCCATCTTTGACTTCGGACGCGAGCTCGCGCGCCGCAGCCGCAATCTCTTCGCGACCGCCGTAGCTGAGAGCGAGGGTGAGCGTCATCTCCGTGCTCGCAGAGCTGTCATCGCGCAAAGGATCGAGCACGGCGCGCACGATGCCCGGGAGCTTGCCGATGTTGCCGACCGCATTCAGACGGATGCCGTTGTCGAGGATCTCGCTTCGCTCGGACAGGAGGAAGTCGCGCAGGAGGGCCATGAGCGCGTCGACTTCGTCCTCCGGTCGCGCCCAATTTTGCTCGCTGAACGCATAGAGCGTGAGCGCGCGAAGCCCGAGACGGCGCGACGCACGGACAATGCGACGCACGGCACGCGAGCCTTCGCGATGGCCTTCGACGCGCGCATGACCGCGAAGCTGCGCCCAGCGGCCGTTGCCATCCATGATGATCCCGACGTGATTCGGCAGATTGCGCGCTTCGATAAGGGGCATGAGCCGTATAGGTTAGCGCGGAGGGTTACTCGCACGCGCGCGAATCGCATCCGGATCGGTTTCGAGGGGCAGCCACGCGCGAAGAATCACGCCTCCGCCTTCGGCGTTGTCGATCTCGAACGTCCCTCCGTGGATCTCGACGATCGAACGCGCAAGTTGAAGCCCGAGGCCAAGTGCACCATGACGGCGCGCGCTCTTGGCGCTCTTGAAAGCGTCGAACATCTTTTCGCGCTCATCGTGAGGCAAGCCCTCGCCGCTCGTCTCGACCTCGATGCGCAATCGGTCACCCTCGTCCGGCAGCGTCGCGCGCACCTCGACGATGCTCTTCTTGCTGAAGCGCACGGCCGTCATCACGACCGCGGTGAGCGCTTGCACGATGCGCGTACTGTCCACGAAAAGCGTCGGGATCCCCGGTTGAATCTGGCCCTTGATTTGGACGTCGGTGCCCACCACGAGATCGCGCGCGTCGAGCACCGCCGACATGACGACATCGCTCACGTCGGTTTGAACCGAAACGATCTCGAGCTCGCCCGCTTCGGCGCGCGCACTGTCGAGGATCGTGTCGATGAGCATGAGGAGCTCTCGCCCGCGTTGCTCGATGATCGCGAGGCTCTCGCGCTGACCCTCCGTGAGCGAGCTCCGTCGAACGAGTTCGGCAAAGCCGAGGACCGCATTGAGAGGTGCCTTGAGATCGTGACTCATGGACGCGAGCAGAAGGCCGCGCATCTGCTCGGTGCTTCCGCGCGCCTCGATGGCTCGCTCTTGCGCACCGGCGAATTCGCGGAAGACGCCGCCGAGCGCATCGATGGCCCCAAGGAGCGCGCGGACGTTGGAGAAGCGCGCCTCATGGAGGATGATCGTGCCGCGCATGACGTCGGCGACGCCCGCTCGCTGCACCGCGCGGCGCGCAAGAGCCACGTCGGCCTCGAACGTGACGGCGATGCGCGATCCGAGGATGGCGGCAAGCGCGATCGCCGCGAGCGCGAGAGCCACGTAGATGGCCACCGTCGGCGACAAGCGAGACGCGTCGAAGCGAATCATCGCCGCCCCGGGTGACACGGAAACAACGAGATCGGTCTCGCCTTCGTCGCCATGCCGAACGATGGACGGGCCGCTATACGACGGGTCGAACGTCACCGCGAAGCCGAACTCCGCGGCGGCCTTGACGATCTCGGCCACGCCGCGATCTTGCGGTGTCGCGCGCACGCCGCCACCGCGTCCAACCCGGCGCGCCTCATCTCCGAGAGGTTCGAACACGGCGCGCGCCATGTCGGAGGCATCCTCGACCCGCGTGTCTCGATCGTAGGCGCGCGCGTGAGCATCGACGAGCAACGAGGCACCGAGCGCGACGAACGCAACCGGTGCCGCAACGGCAAACACGAATCGCTTGCGAACGCTTCCGAGATTTCTTCGGCCGAGGTGGCGGAGGGCCGCGCGCGTTGCATCGGGAGACACAAGCTCGAGGACCTTCGCGACCGACGCGCGCAAGGTGACGTACGCGGGCAACGCCGCCGTGCTGACCCACGTGAGAATCAAAAGAACGAGGGCGAGATCGCTATACGGATCGAGCTGCGGCGGACGCAGCTTGGGCGAGAGGGTCGCGACGGACAACAGGAACACGAAGCTGACGTTCGCGAGCGAGAGCCGCGCAGGCACCACGTCGAGCCGGCGCACGTCGAGCTCGCGGATGTTCGGGTTGCCGGCCGCGAGCGCGCGCAGTGCGGGACCGAGCGGACGGGTAAGCACAAGCGTCGCGGCGACGGAGAACGCGGCCGAGAGTACGAAAAAACCCAGGGCGAGCACGCGCGCACCAGAGGCAGCACTCGGCTCGAGCAAGAGCATGCGCGGTGCGAAGAGCGCGAAGAGCGTATAGGTGATCGCGCGCACCACGATTTGCAACACGGCGAGCCTGACGACAAGACGCGAGGCCGCACGATTCATCGATGCCTCCGCGAGAAGGGCAAGGCATCGGAGGGGCGGGACGGCGGACGAGACGAGCGATGCGATGGCGCCACGTCGCTACTGCCGGTTGGCAGAAGCACCTTGAAGGTCGAGCCGCGACCGAGTTCGCTGTCGACCTGAATGGATCCGTGATGGAGGAGAACGAGCCGCCTGGCAATGGCAAGACCGAGTCCGGTGCCGCGACGTCTCTGCGCTTCGCATCCTGCCTGCTTGAATTCACCAAAGATGTGAGCGCGTTCTTGCGCCGAAATGCCGGGCCCCGTGTCCGTGACACTGAGCGTCGCAATGCCTCGATCTTCGGCGACGCGCACGACCACTTCACCGCGCTGCGTGAACTTGATGGCGTTGTTGACGAGATTGCCGAGGACTTGACGCACGCGGCGGCCATCGGCGCGCGCGAACACGGGCGCGCTCGACTCCATGTAGAATGCAATTTGTTTGTCGCCGATGAGGCCGCGCGCTTCGCGCACCACCTCACTTGCAAGACCCGCGAGATCGACCCGATCGCGCGTCAGCCGAAGCTGACCGCTCTCGAGCGCCGAGAGCTCGAGGATGTCGTTGATGAGGCCGAGCAGATGCGCTCCCGATCCTCGAATCTGTTCGACCTCGTCGCGCGCGGACGCGTCGAGCGGTCCGTCCACTTCCTGCATGAGGATATCGGCGAAGCCGAGGATCGCGTTGAGCGGGCTCCGGAGCTCGTGACTGACCGCCGCGAGAAACGCGGCACGTTCGCGATCGGCAGCGTGAGCACGATCGAGATCTTCGCGATACTGGATGCGCGCCTTTTCGAAACGGCCAACGAGTTTGTTGAACGCTGCGGTGAGAAGACCGACTTCATCCAACGTTCGCGCTGGAATGAGCTCCCCCGTCGGCTCCGTGCGCGCGCGCGCCATGCCTTCGACGCGATGAGTAACGAAGTCGACGTCGCGCGTGACATCACGCGAGACGGCAAAAGCCACGACGGCCGCCGTACCAAGGAGCAGAACGGCGAGCGCAACGAGCGCGCTGACGAGCGCAGGTGCGCCAGGCGGCGAGGACGGCTCGGTAACGAAGACGACGAGGCGCGCGGCCGCTCGATTGTCGCCGACGGATCGAACTGCGTAGCGCGCGCGGCCGAGGCGCATGACCGCGACACCCTTTTTCGCCCGGAGAATTTCCTCGAGCACTGCATGATCGGGCGCACCGAGCGTCACGTCGTGGACGACGTTCGCGTCCGGCGCCACGACGAGGAATTCAGCGGCCGTGCGCCGGCTCGCAAGCTGCACGGCTTCGAGCCTTCGACTCTCGGGAAGCTGCGCAAGACGAGAGGCAACGGTCGCCGCGATCAGATCCGCACGCGCTGACGCGTACTTGTCGCCCGCACGCGCAAGAGCGTCGAGCCCGACAACACCGATCGAGAGCACAACGGCGATGCCGACGATCACAACCACGAGCGGCGCAAGCAGAACGAACACCCTCCCCGCGCCCACGCGCGGTCCACGCGAAGATCCCGTATCCGCCAACGAGACATGTGGCCGCGCGTCAGATCCCGGACGGGACTCCGCCCGCAGGTGGTCGATCACGCAGCGATCCTAGCCCGGATGACTCATGAACGAGCTTCCACGCCCCCGGAAGCTGAACCGGTTGGGGGCCCAGAGCCGCTCTGGACACATTGGCGGCACGCCCTACGATGCCGAAACGTCTCGCGACGATGCCGAAACCGTCACGCGATCAAGCGAAAAGAGCATGAGAAGCATGAAGCGAGAAAGCCACGTTCGACGCGTCGCGGCATACGATTTTGACGATCGAGCCTTGTCGTCGGAATCAAGCAGGGGCACAAGTTATAACGGTGCCATGAGTCTCAAACGCGCGGGCGCAGGCGATCTGACGATCCCCCTCGACATCGGCGATGACTCGGTGGAGAGCATGCCTCTCGCTCGAAACAGCGTGACGCTTTTCGTGTTCGGCTGGCAGAACGTGGAGCCGGGTCCGCTCTCGTGGGTCTTTCCAAGCCTGCGCGCGGCGCTCGATGCTGTGCGCACCATGCGCAACGCCGTGCGGTGGTGCGTCGTCGCGGGCAAGGAATGGACGAGTGTGGATGCAGCACGCGCGATGGGACGCGTCCTCGTGGAGCAATTAGGCTGACCGCGTTCTAAGCATCGTGCGTTGGCGATGTTTCCGCGCTGGTGATACGCAAGGGCGTTCATGCGGACGCTCGTCGTCGCCGATGTTCACTTGACCACTCATACGCCGCGTGCGGTCTCGCGCGATCTCGCGCGGCTGTTCGAAACGAATCGCGGCGCACGCATCATCGTCGCTGGTGATCTCTTCGACCGGTCGGCCGAGTGTGCGCCGACACCATCCGTAGAGGAGGTCCTAGAACGGCACGAAGACGTTCGCCGCGCGCTCGGAGAACACGTCGGCCTCGGTGGCGAGCTTTGGCTCTGCGCAGGCAATCACGACGCCGAGCTCACCGACGAAACCTTCCGCACGAACCTGCGCGACGCTCTTCGTCTCGACGCGGATGCGCACGCGAGGCTCAAGACAACACCGTGGCTTCTGCGCTTCGGCAGACTGCATGTCGAACACGGACACTTGTATGATCCAGACAATGTTCCGGCGCACCCGCTTGCCATAGGATCGCCAAGCCTTGGCGTTACGTTCGTCAAGGAGTTCATCGCGCCCACCGGCGCGTTCGCGTATCTGAATCGCAACGACAAGCTCCCGCTCGAACTCTTCATCGAAGCGTTTACGCGCTACGGCTGGCGCGGCCCGCATGTCGTCGCAACGTATTTCAGGGCGGCGCTGTCTTGCCTGCGCCGGAGCGGCGCGCGCTACCGGCCCGAAAACGCGCGGTCCGTCGGAGATGCCGCATTGCCCTCGTTCGCACGCGAGCACTGCCTCGACGAGCGCCAATTATATGCATTGTGCAACGCAGCGCCGGCGTCCACGATGGCGAGCTTCGGCGATACCTTTGCGCGCCTCTACCTCGATCGCGTGATGGCAACGATGGCGCTACTCGCGGGCGCAGGTCTTCTCGCCGGCAACAAGCGCAAAGCCGGCGTGGCACTCGGCGCGCTCGGCGCGCTCGGCCTTCTGACGAGCTGGTCGAAGAAGAAAGATCGCTACGGGGGACGCGTCCCCGAGCTTCTCCGCGACGGTGCCGCGCTCGTCCAACGCGTGACCGACGCGCGCGCAGTCGTCTTCGGGCACGCGCACGTGCCCGAAATCTCCGGAGCGTATGCGAACCCCGGGAGTTTCTCTTTTCCCGTTGGCAGCGGCGGGCGCACATACGTCGAAATCGAAGGGACGTATGACGCGCCCCGACCCGTCATGCGCCGACTTCCGATTTTGCTGTGAGATCGCGTCAACTTGAAAGCGGGCTAACTTGATAAGCGCAGACCGATCGGCAGCCCCTCGCCGAGGATCGCGATGCGCTCGTCTTCACCGACCTCGACGAGCTCGCGCACGGCCCGAATCCACGCGGGCTTGCTGTGGATCGCAACGAGCTTCTTCTCGACCTCCTTGCGGTGTCTCTCCGAGACGTCGCGCGCTCGGTCGCCTGTCACGCGCGCGAGTTGCACCGCGGCGTGCGGTGCCGTCGAGACGGCATCCCACTTGAGCCGCAAGATCCGGTCGAGCCACGCTTCCGCGTTCTTCGCCGGCACCACGTGATGCACGCTTGCGTAAAGGGGCACGCGCGCGCCGATACGACCGAGATCCGACCAGAGCCGCGGATCGCCGGACGACCACGTGCGCTCGACGACCCATTCGCCCAGCACGACTCGCCGCGCGACCGGGACGCGCTCGAACGAAGCCAGCGTCGTGAGCAGTTCATCGGGCATCTCCGGCATGCGTTTCGGCTTCTTCAGCCCCGCGTCCGCGGGCGCGATCACGGCGTCCATCGCGTCGCGAAATGCAGTCTGCATCGATTCCGTCATCCCGCCCGCGATGCGCCGCCACGCGATGAAGAAGTGCTGCCAACCGCGTGCCTCGCCGGGAAACGCGAGCCTGCTTTCGAAGAGGGGCCACGCGCGCGCGACACGCGCGACATCGCCGGGATCGCCGACGCCCGGACGCATGCAGTAGCCGAGCAAGAGCCAGTAATTGCGCTCGTGCGGAGCGCTCCTCCGCCGCGCACCCGGGTTGTCGAGAAGGCGGTCGGCCAAATCGCGTGCAGTCTGCATGGTCCACGACGCGCGATCGCCAAGGACCTTCTCGAGATCGCGCACGACATCTTTCACCTCGCGCGGATCGGCCTCGCCTTTTCGACCGAAGACGCGCTCGATGGTTCTGTCGACCTCGGCTCGCTTGACCGTCGATCCCGCTTTCGCGCTCTGTGGAGTCATGGACGGCGGCGGCGACGCACCTGCCGTGCGCGCGCCTTCGCGGAGCGAAAACTCGAGACGGTGACTTCGCGTTGGGACATCTTCGCTGCCCGTGATCTCCGTGCATGCGAGCGCAAGCTGCCCCGTCGCAAGGAGCTCGCCACCGAGATGCACGGGCACGATCTCGGCGTTGCTCGTCTTCGGGATCCGTGCGACGACCGCGGGCAACCGTTCGAAGCTCTCCTCGTCGATCGTCACGAGCGCGCCCGCTTCGTCGCGCGCGACATCCGACGCGAACATGTCGAAGCGCACGCTGCGCCCAACGACGAGCTCGAAACGGCGGCCTGCTTCGTAGTGGACCCCCTCCTTCGCACCACGCGGCAATATGCATACTGCACGCATTTGGGGCGAGCCCGAATCGTCGGAGGCAACGGCCACGTAGCAGCCATGCGAGGCTCCGCTCTCCACGCGGTAGACCATCCCCCGCCGCGCGAGGCCGTAGCGGACGGCGCCGCGAGCAACCGCCAGATCCGGATCGCGGTTGGCGAGCATCGCGGGCGGCTTGCCACCGCCCCATGCGGTCATCGCATCGAGCAGTGCACGGACGATGGGCGTCGCATGAAAGACACCACCGTTCAGGAGCACGGCATCGGGCACACCGTTCGGCAGCGACGCTGCGTGCCGCAAGAGAAACTGGCGCACGTGGCGCGTGATCTCGGGATCGCGCTCGTACGGCAATCCGAACGCAACGATGCCACCGCGCGCGCGTGGGGGTTGGGCGTCGCCGGAGACCATTGGAAAGAAACCGCCGAGCAAGAGCTCGAAGACTTCCTCCTTCGTGAGCGTCGTCGTGCGCGCACCACCAACGAGCCTGCCTCCGCGCCCCAAGACCGTGACCTTGGCTGCACTCGCTGCGCCAGAGAAAATTCGTTCCTTCGCCTCGCGACACGACGCAACGAGCGCTGCGAGATCGGCCGGCTCGAGGCAACCATTAGGTTGCACCATACGCGCTTCGGCAAAGTGCGCGAGCGCGAGATCCATGTTGTCGCCGCCGAGAAGAATGTGCCGCCCGACCGCCACGCGCCGCACGGTGAAGCCGTCGTCGTCCTCGTCGCCCGTGGAAGGCGCCACGGACATGAGCGAGAGATCGGTCGTGCCTCCACCAACGTCGCACACGAGCACGGTGCGCTCGCCGTGACGCGCGAGTTTCAACACGGCGCGCTTGTCCTCGAGCGCATCGTAAAATGCGGCCGTGGGCTCCTCGAGCAGCGCTGGCTCGAGCCCGACGTTCTCGGCCGCTTTCAGCGTCAAGACGCGCGCGACTTCATCGAACGACGCCGGCAGCGTGAGCACCACGTCCTGATCCGCAAGCTTCGCCGTTGGGTGCGCCGCATCCCATGCATCACGGACGTGCGCGAGGATGCGTGCGCTTGCATCCACGGGCGAGATGCGCGGCGAGCCTTCGTCGTGCGAGGCTCCCCATGGAAGGATCGCGGCGAGCCTGTCGACGGCAGCGTGCGAAAGCCAGCTCTTGGCCGACGAGACATAGCGCGCGGTGATTTCGCTGCCGCGCCGGCGCGCAAACTCACCGACGACCCAATCCGGATCGCCCGGGATCTCGGATGGAAGCGGCGCGTAAAGCGAGGATGCCAGAAGCGGCCGCGCCTCCATGACGCGCGCGGCGGTGAGCTGAGGCACCTCGAAGATCTTTGGTCGCGGCGGAGTTGCGCGCGCGACGAGCTCCGAGAACGCCACCACCGTGTGCGTGGTTCCGAGATCGATGCCGACGATGAACTGCGCACCCATTCGGAGGGTGTTTACCAGCCGCCGCGAGCGACGCTAGGAACGGACGCTGAGTTCCACTTTCCAGCGCTCGTTCACCTTCCTTGGCGTGAGCGGAACGGCCTCGAGGAGGAGCGTGCCGATCTCGGTGATGGAAGAGCGCAGCGTCACCGGCACGACGTCGCCGAGTGCGCGTCCCTCGGCAGGCAGATCGACCTGGATTTGCGGTAGCTCGTCGAGCTCGTCGCTCTTCCAGCGCTCGAGCACGACGCCGACGGTATCCGCGCGGCGCACGCTCGAACCGAAAAAGCGAAAATTGACTTTCTCGCCGACGACCACGCCGAGCTCGCCTCCCGGCACCTCCGCGCTCGTTCCTTCCTCCATGCCGAAGGGCGCAACGCAAAGCGCGGTGACGGGTGGATCCATGCCCGGCACGGCGGGCACCGCGCCTTCGATGCCGACGTAGTACGCGCGTGCCGTGCCGCCCCGGATGCGCACGCCGCGCCCGTGCCGCGACATCCCGTAAGCAGCGGCGCCGCGCGCGACCGCGAGATCGAGATCGGTGCCCTCGAGCACGCGGATGTCACTGCCACCATCGTGCGCGAACCAGTTTGCGATGCACGAAGTGACGCGCGTGCGAACGACGTCGCTCTTCATCACGCCGCCGTTGAAGAGAATGTGTGTGGGATGCAACATCGAACCGGCTTTCGCGAGTGCACCAGCGTGGCGCGTGAGGAGCGCGGCGAGGTGCTTGGTGATCGCCGCGTCTTGCGCGTACGGCAAGCCAAGCTGCGTGAGCGCCGTGCGCGCGCGAACCGCCGGCCGCGCGGAAGCGTCAACAGCCGGAAAGAAACCGTCGACGATCGCTCCTCTTACTTCGTCGCGAGTGAGCTCCGTGCGAAGCGTGGATCCCACGAGCCGGCTGCCTTTGCCGGCGATCGCGATGGGCGCGCTCGCCAAGTTCGCGTCACCAAGCAAGCGCTCCTTCGCGACGCGCGCAGTATGCTGCAGAGCCACGCGCTGCCAACGATCGAGCTCCAACGTGCGCCCGGCAGCTTCGGCGTCCGCGACCATCTTCTGCTCGACGACGTGCGCGAGAAGCATGTCCATGTTGTCGCCGCCAAGAAGGATGTGATCGCCGACCGCGACGCGCTCGAGCACGAGCTCGCCATCTTTTTCGAGCGCCGCGATCACCGAGAAATCCGTGGTGCCGCCTCCAACGTCGACCACGAGCACGACGTCACCGACGCGAACGTCCTTGCGCCACGCATCCCCTCTCGCAGAGAGCCACGCGTAGAACGCGGCCTGCGGCTCCTCGAGCAGCGTAAGATCGCAGAGGCCAGCAGCAAACGCGGCTTCCGTCGTGAGCTCCCGCGCCGAGGCATCGAACGACGCGGGCACCGTGAGAACAACCGATTGGTTGCCCAGCGCGAGCTCCGGATCGCCTCTGGCGACGACGTAGTCCCACGCTTGTACGAGATGTTCGAGCGTGCGCTGCGAAGCTTCGACGGGGCTGATTCGCGCCACGTCTTCGGGTGCACCCGACGGAAGGATGGAGCCGCGGCGATCGACCGATGGATGGCATAGCCAACTCTTCGCGCTCGCGATGACGCGCGCAGGAGCGTCGATGCCGCGCGCGCGCGCATACTCACCGACGACATACTTGCGTGCGCCATCCCAAGGCAGCGCCTGCGGGCCTTCGCTCTCGTGCGCGACGTAATAGAACGACGGCAGAAGCTCGCGCGCCTCGACCGAACCACGCGCAACGAGCTGAGGGATCGCGAGCACCGTCACGGGCGGAGACGCCACCGCATCACTCTCGGCAACGGGCGCGTATGCGAGCGAGGTATGGGTGGTGCCGAGATCGATGCCGACGACGTAACGCGGATCGCTCACAGCTCCACCTCGGCCTGGGCAACGATGCGTGCGTCGTGCTCGCCAACAGCCGTGGGCAGCGAGATTGCGGTGACCTTCCAACCGCGATGCTGAAGCGTGCCCGTGTACGGCGCCGTGCCCTGCACGTTGCCAGTGAGCTTCACTTCCTCCGCGTTGAACCCCGGAGGCAAGGTGACACGAGCACCTTCCTGTTCCGCGCGTACAGCTTCGAAGGTCACGTGAGCGCGCAATGCTTTGCGACAGCCCGCATGCACGATGCGCGCTGCAGCTCCGATGTCAGAATCAGCGAAGCTCGCGACGTCTTCTTCGAGGAAATCGATGAGCCGGCCTTCGCGCTGGAGCAATGCGAGAAGTTGGAGGGCCGCGTCGATCGGCGGTGCGGCCGGCGCGATAGGCGCGGACTGCACGGTAACGACAGGCGCCGGTTCGGGCGCGGCCTCGGGGAGCACACGCTCCTTTTCATGCGCCGGCGGGAGCTGCTTGATGTCGTAGACGTCACGCGCGTAAACGCCGTTGAACAGGACGCGGAAGAAGCAGATCCACGCAAACCAGAGCCTCGTCAGAAAGGACAGCGGAGGGGAAGGCACGGCGGCGCATTTTAGTCACTGAACAGTGCTGCGGTCTAATTCCAGAGACGGGAGACCACCCAATGGCCCCCAGGATGAGTCCATGAAAGGACGATGATCCGCCCGTCTTTCGCACGCGCGCTACTGTGGATGTCCCAAATGACATTCCTCCCGGTATCGTGGGGGAGTCAAATATGGCGCCCGTGGGGGAGGGGTATTCGTTCTTCCGTCCGTGCCAAACGAAGTATCCCGCGCGCCGTCGTCCATGAAACGCGAGACGGCCTCCAGCGGCGTGGTGTTAGGCATATTAGTAAGGTGCTCGAGGGGTGACCGATGCGCCACCCCTCGCCGCGAATTGCCCTTTCTCGGATGGGAACCAATTGGTTACTGCCACACGGGTGTGATCTTGCGGATTTTGTTGTTCCAGCTATCGGCAACGTAGATAATCCTGTCAGGATTAGTCTTCAGGCGATCCACCAGGTCCATCACCCTCCGTCGGGGGCTCGAACGCGTCCAGATGGCCGTCGAAGGTGTCCTCGCTTGGCAGGACCTATGAGCCCAATGACAAGGCTATGCCGGGGGATTGTTAGAGCGAGTTCGACAGCCGTCGCGAGCGAATCGAGGCTAGGGCGGAGCGCGAGGAGCCCGCGAAAGCGTACTTGTCGTACGTGCGCAGGCACCGCAGCGCCCACCTGAGGTCCCGCCGCAGGCGGCCGGGCAGCGCCGAAGGCGCCATCGAAGCGAATCGATTCGCGCAGCAGGCTGCCCTACACGCTCTTAGTTCCAAAGGCGGGAGACCACCAAGATGTTCTGGTCGGTCCATGTGAGAACAACGATCCGTCCGTCCTTTTGCACGCGCGCCGCAAAGGAACACCCATTCGTGAAGTCTGCAAGGGAAGAGGTTGTCGCTTGCCCGTTGACGCCAAATGAAATGTCCGCCGCACCATCGTCCGTGAAACGCCAGACGGACTCCAATGCGGGTGGGGAGCACGTGGCCACAAGGAGATGGTTTTGATTGTCAAGGGAAACGTAAGGCAATGATCCGTATGTGCGAGCCATGGACAACCTGCCATTGTTACCAAATGTCGTGTCGAGATCCGTTCCATCCGCTTTGAAAGCCAACAAACCGGCGAAATTATGCGTCGCGATGATTTTGCCGTCCGGAGTTATCACTGGCGACGTATGGCCCCACTGGAGTCCCTGCCCTAAGTCGACCATCGTCTGCCCATCGATTCCAAAGGATGTGTCGAGAGCACCGCTGCTATCGAGCTGCAGGATGCGAACGGCCTTGTCTTCAACAAGTCCGCTATTTCCAGGCCCATCAGCTAGAACAACGATTTTGCCATTCGGCCGCACTGCGAGGCCATCCGTAGTGTATATGTTGATATTCGTTAAATCCCAATTCGCATAGCCGCCGGCACCAAAGGTTGTGTCGAATTCTCCAGCACTCGTGATCTTCGCAACGTTTACAGTGAATCCATTCGTGTTCAAATCCGTAGCCGAAAACAACCCGATCACGCTGTCGTCCGGAGCAAGAGCGATTTGAACGACATCGCCAGCCGTGTTTCCAAGTGCCGTGGCGGGAAAATTCGTAATTGTGCTGTTTTTCCCATTTGCATCGAGGATGCCGTAGGCTGCTACATCGTTTGCCGAGCCTCCCACGACAATGCTACCGTCCGAAAGGATCACCGCATCCGTCGGCGACAAACCATCCAGCGTGGCAATGCCGCTATTGCCATACGATGGATCGAGTATGCCATCGGGGGTAAGTCGCGTAACGCATGTTTCCGCGGTTGCGTTGATGCCCCCCGATGTGCAGCTGCCGGGCAGCAAAATAGAATCGTCCGCCGCCACCAAGAGCGTCATCGGACTCAGCATTCCTCCGAGCGGGTTGATGACTCGGCCATCCGTTCCAAACGTGGTATCGAGGGTGCCTGCCGCGTGAGTCACGACATCTCCGTCTTTGGGCAGAGATTCGGCGTCACCATCAGGCGTGTTTCCAGCGTCGCTTGACACTGGTTCCGTCACGGGTCGACTGCCAAGATCTTGCTCGGTAGTGCACCCGCCGAGCAAAAATAAAACGAAACAAGCGCTCAAGGGGAACAATTGTATTTTCATGATTACCGGTGGCTTGTGCCCATCTTGCAGAATCCATCATGGCATTTTTTCTCTCATGGCGAGCCGTCCAAGGCTGCGTCGACAGCAGGCATGAGCATGCTTGCGGGAAATGTTCTGCGGAATCGTGCTGCCTTGGCCGCAACCTCTTGATGCTTGCCAGCCGCGGCGAGCGCCTGAATCAAGACGACCTCCCGCTCTTCTTCAAGATATCCTCGCGGCCATCTTCGGGCGTGCTCATTCGCGGCAGCGATTGCGTCCGCGGGACGTCCGCGCGCGAGGGCCGCGCGCGCAACATCGAGCAACTCGCGCTCCTTCGCGAGATCACCGCGCGCCGCCGATGACGCAGGAGCAGTCGTGCGCGATGCAACGGGTACCGGGGGCGGCAATGCTGTGACGGAGCTGCCACCGGTCGATGGCGCAGATGCAGCAATCTCGATGATCGGCGCGGAAGGAGGAGGATGACTCGCGGCAAGTACCGGTGTTGCCACCGGGTTTTCGCTTCGTTGAAGCAAGACAGCCGTCGAAGCAGAACCCGCAGCCCCACCCACCGCCAGCGCCGCCAGACCCACGCCGATAAGTTTCTTCGCTCCAACCGACACGCCCACCTTCATCGCCTTCATCGCATGTGGGGTTGCATCTGGAACTGCGGGACCGCCCCCACCTCCGGCCGAACCCGCGAGTGCGATTGCCGTCTCCACGCGATCAAACACTTCGGCCTTGAGCTTCGGATCGGGGGGGTGCGACCGACACTCAAGTTCAAGAAGGGCTGTCAATTCCGGAGGAAACGGGTCTTGTGAATCTTCAATCATGGCGTTCCTCCCTTCTTTTGAAGATGATCCACAGCTTCACGAAAGTCGGCACGCGCGAGCCGGATCCGAGAGTAAACAGTGTTGACCGGAATGCCGAGTTGCGCCGCAATTTCCGGCGCATCAAATCCTTCCATGTCGTGCATGACGACGATCGTTTGGCGATCGAAGTCCAAGCGACCGAGCGCGCGGAGGACAAGATCGCGCGCTTCAAGTGCGGGACGATGTTCGGTCGGAAGCGCAGACTCGTCATGGGCATCGTGGTTCCGATTGCGACCAAGCCGGCGATAGTTGGACGCATAACGTACCGCGAACGAGAAGAGCCAAGGTCGTATCGGACGAGCGCGATCGTAGTCACGCATACGACCGTGAACAGCGACAAAGAGTTCCTGCGCAACGTCCTTGAGATCGGCCTCACGTACCCCAAGGCGTCGGAGCGAACGGCACACGTAGTCGAACTCCGCGTCGAAGAGTTCGCGGAAGTCGGGGGAAAGAGCCCCTGCAGTTCGTTCGCTCGTCTGCACCTGATCTGGACTTGTTTCCATCCACGGCAAACCGTCACGGCACCGTGACGACGACACCGAGTTCGAACGCTGCCGCGAAAGGAGGAGCTGTCCACACCGACGCCCCATCGATGGTGAGCGAGGTCCGCACGAGCGGGAACTCCGCGGACACGAGACCACGAAGAGCAAGAGCCGAAGAGAGCGGCAAGATGTAGCCGCCACGAGCACCAAGCGCGGCGATGAGCGACGTTCCGAGGCTCGGATGAACGACGTCCGGTGCACGTCCTTGAAGAACACCCAGTCTGCCGGTGCCGCACGCGAGCCAGCGACCCAAATGTCCACATGGAGAAAGTACGGCCGAAAACACCGTTGCCTGGACTCGATCGCCGGAGTCCGCTCGCGTCGTTCCTGGAGTCGTTTCGACTTGGCCAGACACCTCAAGGGAGAGCACGTCGCGCCGAAGTCCAACACCAACCCCGCCTCCGACCGCCGGTCCCGGCGCGAGCCCCACGGCCGCCAGCGCGCCTGCGGTCCCGAAGATCGTGATACGCGGCGAGTGACTCGATGGGGGCGCTTGCGGCGGAGCGCGTTGTTCCGGTGGCGGTGGTGGTGGTTCTGGCGGCGGCCGATCGTTGGTTGCTGGAGGAGGCGCGACGATCGCCGGCTGCACACTCCTCACGGGATCGATGGCGATCGCCACGGTGGTTGCGAGCGCCGACACGAGAGCCTCACACTTCGTGATTTCCCCATCGAGCTCCCGAACACCCGGGTTGGCTTGACCCGATCTCAGAACCTCCGCGCGTCCGTGCACGCGATCGCGAACAGCGCGCAGAGTCACAGAAACATGGTGTTCGCCATCTTGCTCGAACGGCTGGTATCCGAGACGCGCCGCTACTTGGTTTCGAAACGATTCCTCGTCAGGGCAAGGGCCCGTCGCACCAGACGCCGCGAAGGTGAGGGTGGCGGTCTGCAGGTTGTCGGCGGAGACTGGCTCGCAAAGAAGCAGGAACCCAAGTCCCGCGGCAAGGCTGAAAATCGTGCGACGGGTCGGAGGCGTCGTCATGAAGGGTCCGGCGCGCACCAGAATATAAGTAACAGCCGAGCGTCGCAATGGCCGCGGCGGCAACCTTCTGGTTGCTCTCGCCGCGGCCTCGTAGAAATGATTCGATTACGGCGGGTTCATCACTGGAAGTCTTGCGTGGCCCAATATGTTTTTTCGTCCGCGCTGGCCGCATATCCACAAGCAACTTTCGTGTATTTCGAACTGGTCATCGCGGCGGAACCTCCGGCCCACATCTGAGCAAGGCATTTCGTGATGCTTTGATCGATAGGCATCGGCCAGCCGGTACACTCGCTTTGCGTTCCCCCGCCCCCACCAAGACACTCCGGGAACGTGCTGTGAGGGATGTTCTTGGCTATGTCGGTTGAAGCTGCCTTGGTGACGCACGATTCGGCACTCGTCCAGCGCGCGAGCGCCGGCAGACCACGCGTCGCGCGGTATCCGTTGATGGTATCCACACAGAGCTGCTGAAGGTCGACCGCCGGAGTCCCAGAGCTCGCTGGTGGGGTGCTTGGAGTCCCCGCATCCGGGGACGACAGGTTCGGATTGGAGTTATTTTCATACCATGGCTGGGCACCGGCGAGCTGGTAACCCGAGAGAATGAGACTCTTGAACGGCGAAAGCTTGGTGTAGATTTGCCTCGCGCTGGAACCCTGGCACGCTCCACCACGTGAGACGACACCGAGGACTGCATTTGCGGCCGAGAATGCAGGGCCACCGCTGTCGCCCGAACAAACCGACTCGCCGAGCTCGAATTCGTTCGGTGGCATGGATCCAGGTCCAACGGCGAGAACAGTTAGGCCGGTGCGTTCCTGGCGGACACTGGGGAGGGAGGAGGCCCCCTGACTTGTCAGGCCCCACCCAACCGCGGTGACGCTCTCACCAACTTTCACGTCCGAGTCGAGCCGCACTGGGGAAATCGGCATGTTGGTAATGGCGGTGTCGAGAACGATGAGCGCAATGTCGTGGTTGCAGAGGTTCGTCGAACCATCGGTGAGAACCTGCGCACCTCGCGCGTTGTACGACGTTGTTGGGTTGGCAGGCATCGTCTGGCCGGTGTGCACGTAAAGCGTGCTCGGACTGTAGCTCGCTCCGACGTTGCCGCCGCCAGCCGGCGTACCATCGGAATAACATGAGACGGAGCTATCCGCCGGCGCGACGCAGTGGTGAGCCGTGAGCACCAGCTTCGGCGCGAGAAGGATTCCCGTGCATGAATCATAGCTGTAGGAGGTTGAGGTCTGGGATGTCGTGTGGGTGAGAAGAACAACCGAATTCTGGGATGCATCTGACGCCGTACCACCGATGATGGGCGAGATTGCCTCACCGGGATTCTCACTCGGCTCGTCAGACTCCGTCGCGGAAGAGCACGCGACAAACGCCAAAGATGAAAGAACGAGGGGGAGGAAGAAGCGTGTGTGCGTTTTCATGTGTATACACTTGATGCGGCTGCGCCGTAGCATCAAGTGCAATCAAACACGCAATCCCCATTTTCCCCATTTCAATTGTAATCCTTGAGGCAGATTGGAAATTTTGACTGTAAATATTTAGTAAAGAAAGAAACCCGTGCCAAACACGCCTGCCATCTGTCACTGCCCGACGCCAAGCGTGCGTCCGTTCGCTGCCACGTCGTCGGTGGGATGACCCTGCGAGAGGAGGCCGGCAACCCCTCGCAGGAGAGCCGCGAGTGTCTCGCGCGGCGGGACGGCGAACGACACGCGGCGCTCCCCGCGCTCGCCCGCGACCACCTGGACGTCGAGCCCGTTACGGAGTGGACCGAGCAGCGATTCGGAGGCCCCATGATGCTCACCGGCGACCGCGCCGAGGAGTTCCAGCGCCGCCTCGAGGAATCGGCTCCCCGTTGCCGCGAGGCGGTCTTCGTTCGCGGCGCGCGCCGCGGCCTCCTTCACGGTCTCGTCGACAGGCGCCTCCGGCTTCGCACCAAGAAGCACCTCGAGCTTGGCCTTGATGTCGTCGGCCTGCGAGCGCACGTCGACATCCGCGATCTGTGAGTCCGGATCCAACGCGGCCATCGCGAGATCGCGCTTCGACGAGAGCGTGCTGAGGAGGTTCTCCTCGATCGTCGCCTCCGTCACGAGGACGACGACGCTCACGGGGCGCGTCTGTCCCATGCGGTGTGCGCGCGCGATCCGCTGCTCGAGCACCGCCGGGTTCCACGGCAGATCCACGCTGACGATCGTATTGGCGGCCTGGAGGTTCAAGCCGGTCGAGCCCGCGTTGGTCGTGATGAACAAGCGCACCTTCGGGTTCGACTGGAACTCCGTGATGAGCGTCTGCCGTTTTTTCTGCGGGACCGACCCGTCGAGACGCACGTACGCGAGCTTCTTCTTTTTCAGCATCGGCTCGATGACATCGAGCATCTTCGTCCACTCCGAGAAGAGGACGACCTTCCGATCCGGCTCAGCGGCGATCTCGTCGAAGATCGCGTCGAGCCGCTCAAGCTTCGTCGAGTACCCGGGTGGCTGTTTGTCGACGAGGAACGTGCTGTCCGCAGACATACGGCACATGAGCAGGGCCATCCGAAGACGGAGCAGATCCATTTCCGTCAGGAAGGATTTGCGCACGATCGCTGCGACCTGACGCATGTACTCGTCGTGGAGGGATTTCTGCTCGTCCGTCGGCGGGACGCGGACGATCTCCACGGTGCGCGCAGGGAGCTCGAGGCGAACGGACTCACGCGTGCGCCGGAGGAGGATCGGCCGGAGGCGCGCGCGCAGATCGTCGAGGTGCTTGAAGCCAACGAGCTTGCCATCGTCGTTGCGCCGCTGATGGCGATGGAGGAAACGGAACGCAGGCCCGAGTCGATGAGGATCGACGAATGCGACGACAGAGTGCAGATCGTCGAGGCGATTTTCGAGAGGCGTACCGGACAGCACGAGCGCGAACCGTGACGACAGGCCCTTGATGACGCGGCTCGTCTTCGCCTCCCAGTTCTTGATGCGCTGCCCCTCGTCGAGGACGATGAGGTCCCAGCGCGTCTTCTCGACGTGCAGGATGTCCTTGAGGACCTGCTCGTAGTTGCAGATCGTGAAGAACGCGTCCCCGGCGTACGCGCGGGCGCGATCGCTCGCGGAGCCGGCAACGATCTCGACGCTGCGCCCGGAGAAGCGCTGGATCTCGCTGCGCCATTGGGACTTGAGTGACGCCGGGCAGACGATGAGCACCTTCTTGATGCCGACTTCGCGCGCGAGGAGCTCGGCGACGCCGACGCCCTGGATGGTTTTTCCAAGCCCCATCTCGTCGGCGAGGATGGCCCGACCCGCGCCAACAGCGAACGCGATCCCGTCGAGCTGATACGGCAAGAGTTCCTGCTTGAGCAGCGTCTTCCTGAGTGGGTGATTGGCAGGCACGCTTCGGATCTCGGCGACGAGCCGCGAGAGGCGCGCCGCGAGGAGCCGGCGCTCGATGAACTCTTCGGCATCCGGCGTGACGAAGAAGGCGTGACCGCCGGCTTCGAGCTCGCGGAGCCGGCGCACGAGATCGGAGGCTTCGATGCGCGGATCTGCCGAAGGCGGGACGCGCTTACCGTCGATCGGATCCTTCGTGATGAGTGGCGAAACGATCGCCTTCGCATCATCGGGCAGGCGCGCAGGCAGCGCCACGGCGAGCGAGACGCCGTCCGTGTAGCGGAGGTGAACCGTGACGCGCTTCCGAACGTAGGGTTCGTTTCGAACCGCACGAGGGAAAGAGGTCTGGGCTTTGCTCAGCACCTTCATGATGTGCTTGCACGTCCCGAGCGTGTTCGTTTTGAAGTCCGGGCACGAGCAGTACGACTCTCCGCGCACCTCGCTGCGCAAGGCGACGCGATAGGTCTTGCCGCTGATCGCGCTCGTGACCTCGTAGTCCGTCCACGGAGCGTTCGAGTCCGACGCGCGGATCTTCATCCGTTCCTTTTTCGCGCGCTCGGCGCGCTCGGCGAGCGCCTGGTTCAGGAGCTGCTCCTCGCCCGCGTCGCGCAAGATCTCCGGCGGCGGCGCGGCGAGGCCCAGGTCCGTCTTCAGCTCGAGGACGATCGAGAGAAGGCCGCCGACGTGCTCGCAAACCGTCGTGCACGCGCTGCACTCGACGCGCAAGCGCCCCCTCCTCGCGGGATCGAAGGTGATTCGCGACACGAGGCCGCCGGGGCCAGGCTCCCACTCGAGACGCGCCTCCTCATCGTCGATATGAAGCTGGTCGAGCGACTCGAGCTCAAAGCCGCCACCCCGAATGAGAAGGCGCTTGCCCTCGGGTCCGAGAAGCTTACAGGCCTCTTCGAACGACAGGTGGGAGAGGCGGTCGCGCATCGAAAGCGCATGGGATGGCTTGGTGGACACGGCCCGCTCGGTACCCGACCCGTGACCCATCGACAAGACGCATCGTCACGGTCGTGCAGCCTGTGGTTCGTGTTGCCGATCCGCCGATCCTTCCGCTAAAAAAAACCATGGCCCAAAAGCGAATTCAGCTCGTCGTGCGTGGGCGCGTGCAGGGCGTGTACTTTCGTGCCGCGACTCAGAGAGAAGCACGCCGTCTTGGGATCACGGGTTGGGTGCGAAACCGCCCTGACGGAAGCATCGAGCTCGTTGCCGAAGGTGACGAGGACGCCGTAAAGGAGCTCGCAAGCTGGGCGAATCACGGTCCCTCGGCCGCCCGCGTCGACGCTGTCGACGTTCGCTGGCGCGGCTACACGGGCGAGTTCCCCGAGTTCCAAATCGTCGAATAGCAGGCGGCGCGCGCGGCGTTCTCACGCAATGAAGCGGACCCCCAGAACGCATTTCAAAACCGTTGCGAGCGCCGTCTTGGCTGCTCTCCTCGGAGCGTCGGTCGCGGCACCTTGCAGCGCCGCCGAACCCAACGCAACCGAAGCGCCGCACGCGCAGAACGAACCATCGCTTTCAATCGGGGATCTCCAGAAGTTGCTCGATCCTCTCGGATCGAACGACGTCAACGAGAGACGCGCCGCGCTCAAGTCCGTACGCGAGCTCGTGAAGACCGGCGGTCCGCGCCGCCTCGAGATTTCGCGCCGCGTTCAATCTCTTGGCGACAAGGCCGTGCCCGCGTTGATCGAAGCGCGCGGCTCGGCGGATCTGCGAAGTTGGGCAAATGGCCAGCTCGAGGCCATGGGCAAGCGCATACCCGCCGATGCCGTGCAGACGAATGACAGCCGCGTGCTCGCCGACGTCCTCCGCGCCTACGGCACCATCCACGATCTCGACAGCATGCCCGTCGTGCTCTCCTTCGTGAACGCCGATCGTCCCGTCGTGCGCACCGCAGCACGTGAGGCCATGATCACGTTCGGCGATGATGCAACCTGGAAGTTGCGCGAAGCGTACGCCAATCTCGCGGGCGCACCTGCCCCTGACGGCTGGCGCGCGGCCGACGTCGCGAAGGGGCTCTTTGCCACTTATGATCGCCTGCGCCTCGCCGAAGTCTACGGCCTCTTGGACGATGGCTTGAAGAAGCAGAAAGACGGCAAGACGGAGGAAGCGGCAGCCGCCTTCGATCGAGTTCTTGCGCGTCAACCGCTCATCGATCGGCGTGCCGAGATGATCCCCACTTACGTTGCCCTTGCTGAAAGCCAGGAACCACGTGACACGATCTCGGCGCTTGCGACACTGCGAAAGGCCCTGCGACTTGCGCCCGAGGGTCCTCACGCAGCACAGATCAACGCCGAGATCGCCTACCTCGAAGGAGAAGGTCTCGCCGCACGCGGCATCGTGGATCGCGAGCCTTTCGAGCGCGCGCTCACGCTGAACCCCGCGCACGAAAGAGCGCGCGCCGAGCTCTCGCGCATCGATCGAGTCAACGCGGATCGGACCGAGCGTACGCGTTACCTCGCCATTGCTGCAGTCTTCGGCCTCGCGACGCTCGCCGGCGTGATCCTCTTCGCGTTCGGTCCGCGCCGCGCGTGACACCATCGGCTCATTGCTCTGGGACAGCAGCAAAATCGTTATTGCATCTCAGTTGCAATTCGTTATTTTCCGCGCTTCCCCTTCTTCGTGTCGGGCGTCGCTGCTTCGGGTGGCGTTAGTGGATGCGCGGAGGCTGACACCGACGCGGAGGTCGCCGCGTCGCGAGCACGTCCAACGCGCGCGCGATTCGCGAAGAAGACGGCGCCGATCACGATTGGGATCAGCAAGAGGAAGATCCATTTTGGAAAGCCGCCGCTCGACGCGATCACCGGTGCAGCCGCCGGCTGAAGCGGCATGCCGAAAGGCGCGCTGAAGGCCGGTGATGCAGCGCTGGCGCCCGAGCTCCAGTCTTCGTTCTGGTACGACGTCATGGTCTCGACGAGGCTCTGATAGTCGTTGATCTTCGAGCGCAAGAACACGCGCTCGGGGACCGCCTTGTGCTGGATCGGAGCGAACGCGGCCTCAAGGGTAGCGAGCTTTTCGCGGGCTCGGTTCAGGCAGCGGCCGACCGCGCCGCTGAAATCATCGCTTCGGTTGCCGAGATCCCAGAGCCAGCGTGCGGCGTCTTCGGCGTCGGACGTCGTCTCGTCGTCGTGCAGCTCGATGATGTCGAGGAGCAGCGGCGTGACGATCGCGATCGCCTCGGCCTTGTTGGGAACGTTGCCCAGATCGGCCATGTGGGCGTAGCGCCGCGCGTAACGCCATCGCTCGTTACGGCTCTTCGAGGCCATTTTCTGCCGGCACAACTCCGGCGTGAGCTCCTCTTCCGGCTCATCGATGACGTCTTTTGGCGCGTTCGCTTCGGCGAGGATCGCGGCCGTTTGATTCACCATCTCCTGCTGGAACGAAGGGCCGGCGTACTTCTGATAGAGCTGGCCGTACTGCATCGACAGCGCGTACGTGGTGTCGGCGCCCATCTTTGCTGTCCAAGCAGCGTTTGCGCGTTGCCAGTGCGCCATATCCCGAAGCCCGAATTTGCGGACGATCTCGTTGGCATTTGCGCCAGCGCGGCTGATCGCGACGGTGAGCTGTGCGTACGTGTCGAGCGTGATCCCTTCAGCGACATCGGCGCTCATATCGCGCACGTCGCCGAAGTGCGTACGCGCCGAGAGCTGCGCCATCCGCATGTGGAACCCAGCTTCCAACTGACCGGTGGGATCTGCGCGGAATCGCTCTTGCCACGCGTTGTGCGCGTGGGCGTATTGGTCCCAGGTGAGCCCCTTGCTCGCGAGCCAGCGCTCGAACTCGACGCGGCCTTGCTGCTCTCCGTATTGCGCGCGCAGATCTCCGTCCTTGCTCAGCGTCTCGGCAAGCAAGTCCAGCGTCACACCATAAATGGCTTCCATTCGCTCTTCCCTCGTTCGATGTGTCTCGCGGAGAAGACACACGTCGTCCTTCGGGAGTAGCGGGCAGGAAAAAGTTTTCTATCCGACCGCTTTCAAGTTGCCGATGAGATCACGGCAAATCGAAAGCGGTCAGCTAGCCCGGATAATTCACGACGACTCCACTCAGACGAGCCGATCCCTTTGCTGCAAAGGGCGTACGGCGTTTCTCGGACCTGCGGCGTACGTACAGTACGCCTCGGTCCTGCGGTGCGGCGTGCGCCCTTTTCGCTGCGGTCTCGGCCGTCTGCAGAAATCGCGTCATGAATTATCCGGGCTAGTGCCGCCGGGCAGAAGTTTTGTTGGACTTGCCAGGAAAGGGCGGCACGAGGAGAAGCCGCGGGAGCGGCTTCGGGGGACGGGGGGCGGAGCCCCCAAGAAAGGGAGAGTGCCGTTCGGGCGCTGCGAAGCAGCGCATCGCGCAGAAGTTCGGCGAA
>WQYX01000031.1 GCA_009781005.1 Polyangiaceae bacterium
CTCCATTTTCCAGAGGCGGCGCGGGGCGGAGCACGCAGACATCCGGATCAATCCCAATTTTGGGATTGCTCTCATCCCAACGAATGGCCAAATCGCGCGCAATTCGCGTGTTCGGCCAACTGCACGCCCGAAACGAGAGAATTGCCTCTATCAACCCTGTGGATTCATTGTGCACGATGGACTGGGGCATGGTCTCCTCGGAGAGCTCCCAGCTACGCCGGCTTCGCGGTCTCCGGTCGACGACGAGTTTGAGGTGACGCGCGGTGTTCATCGATTCGAAGCGTAGCATCGGGCTCGGCACGACTAAAGAGCACGGTGTGCGCCATCGATCGCACCTCGAGATTTCGCGCGGTTCGCGATGCTTCGTGGTGCCCGCGCCCCTGTCGGGCGACAGAAACCGCGGTGGCGCCGACAACCGCGCAGGCAGCGCTTGTGCCGCAGGGGTGTGATGTCCTATCGTTGCGGCATCGTGAGTCCGCTTGAAGCTCGCGGGCACACAGTACGTCAAACCCCTCGCGAAGCCTTTTACTGTCTCCCCTGGAGGAACAATGAAGATCAAGTGGACCATTCTCTCGCTCCTCGCCGCCGCCGGCCTTGTGATTTCTGGCTGCTCGTCGAGCAGCGACGACAGCTCGCTCGTACTCGGCCCCGACAACGGCAACGGCACGGGCTATGTCGAACCCGGACCCTATCCCGATGATGGCACTGGTGGAATGTGCACCATCTACAATCAGGTGGAGCCGCTCGGCGACCAGGATTGTCAGACATGCCTTGAAACAAACTGCTGCGCCGAGCTTCGAAACTGCTTTGACATGGACCCCGCTCAAGCCTGCGCCGACCCCTCAGACCCGGCATGCGTAACCTGCGATGTCCTTGCTTCGTGTGAGGTCAACTGCGATGGCGATTCGCAATGCCTCGATGGCTGCGAAGCAGCCGTTGAACAGCAAATCGTCCTGCAAGCGTACGACGATATTATCAGTTGCGGAGCGGCTAACCCCGACTGCGCGACTTACTGCAATATTCAGTGACCTAGTAAGCGAATCCGAATTACCGAACATTGCCAATCACACGGGCGCTTCTCTTGAGAGGCGCCCGTTTCATTTTGGAGGGCAGGCACGAGGCCTGCCCCTACAATCAAATAATGCATTGGCCGCCCACTGTGACGGCAACCATTGGTAGGGGCGGCCCTCGTGGCCGCCTCATCGATGGATGGTGGTAAATGTGAGGCATTGTGTCCCCAAAGACGCACGTGTAGGCCCCAAAAGCTGGTTGCATCTGAGCAAGACTGACTTCAAAATCGCATGCCTTCGAGGCGCATTTCGCGCAACCCACCGGAAGTCGCAACCGAATGAGGGGCATGATGAAAAAATACCTGTTGTTGATTGGGCTCGCGGGCGTCGTGGCTTGTGCGCACTTCACGGCTGCGGAAGCTCCGGATGCGTCAGATGACTCGGCGGACAGCGGGCAGCCGGACGTCCAGTACGTCTATCCACCCATGAAGAGAACCTACACCGTTTCAACACTGGCGGGCACGGGTGACAAGGGCGCGACAGACGGCCCCGGCACGACGGCGACTTTTAACTCTCCGCAAGGAATCGCCATCGGACTGGATGGCAGCCTTTACGTGGCGGACTTCTACAATAACAAGATCCGCAAAATCGCCGTCGATGGTACGGTGAGTACCTATGCAGGCGCAGGCAATAGGGGCCTAACCAACGGCTCCTGTGCAACCGCAACCTTTTACGCACCTGTGGGCGTTGCCGTGGACGCTATCGGCAACGTCTATGTAGCCGATTACGGGAACCACGCGATCCGCACGATCTTTCCTGCACCATGCCAGGTCACCACGCTGGCTGGTTCGGGCAGCGTTGGCGCCTCTGATGACACGGGGACCGCGGCAACCTTTAATGGCCCGGCAGGGCTGACGCTGGACATCAATGGCGATGTCTACGTTGCCGACTACAGCAACAACAACATCCGAAAGGTGAAGCTGGACGGCACCGTCACCACAATTGCCGGCTCGGGCACCGCGGACCATGACGATGGCCCAGCGTCGACAGCAACTTTCAACAGTCCAAGGGGGATCGCCGCGGACGCAAAAGGTACGCTGTATGTAGTCGAGACCAGTAACGCCGATATCCGCAAGATCACTACCGACGGCCAGGTCACCACGCTGGCCGGCTCGGGCGCCAAGGGCCCCGTGATCGACGGTACGGGCACCAATGCCGCATTCTACGCTCCGAATGGCGTTACGAGCGACGCAAATGGCAATCTCTTTGTGGCCGACAGCTACAACAACGTGGTGCGCTACGTCTCGTTCGATGGCAAAGTCACGACGATTGCGGGGCAACACGACGCGTACACGAATATTGGCGAGGCCGGCGCGGACGACGGCCTCGCCGATGTAGCCACCTTCAATTACCCAAGCTGGGTGACAGTGGATCCCAATGGTGTGATCTACGTTGCCGATACCTACAACAACAAAATCCGCAAGCTTGAGCCAACGCTCGTGCCAGTGTACTCCAACTAAGAGTACATCGCGGCGCGAATGGGGCGCCAACTGGATGCCTTATAGCTTCATTGCCTTTTTGAATCGCTTGGCGTCAGCGAACATATCCACATTTGCGAAGACGTAGGTGACGTCTTTGTGTTTGGCGCCGCGCGCGAGATCCGCGAGCTTCTCAATGGCCGGATCTTCATAACGGCTCTTGCGGCCGGCGGGCCCCGGGAGCCGGTAATACGCCACGGAAGCTTCAAGCATCCCGTGTGTGAGCGGATCACGCGCGGGGATCACTTTCATGTCCACGGCGAGGGCCGCGGCAACGTCAGCATCCCAGCTCGGCGGCGCCTCCCAGATCACCCGGCTGAATTGGGTACGAACGGCCGCGAGAAAGTCTTTCGCCGCCGCCTTATTCGCACGATTTTGCACGAACTCGGGCGGTGAAACGAAAACGGCAATCTTCGATTCGAGCTCTTTGCCGACGTCGTGCAACGTGGTCAGCGACGTCTCCACCACTTTGCCTTCGCGAAAGCCTTCTTGGCCAATCTCGCGGGGCGCCAACATGGCGAACGTGAACCCCTTCGGCGCTTCGCGGCGCCAGCGGCGGATCGTGCCCATGCCAGGGAGCGCGTGGTGCGTTTCCTGGATCTCTACGAAGAGAAATTCCTTGAAATACCTCGTCGCGGGAACGGGGAAACCAGCGCACCCGACTGTGATCATGGACGCTCTACGTTAGCACGGAACGGCCTCGCATCGCGAACGCGCGATGCGGCGGGCGAGCGGCCGAAAAATCACATAGACGCGATCGCGAAGTCCGCCGCGATGCGCTTGCGTACTTCCGTCGCGAGAGCGTCATCGAGAGCCATCGTGTCGACGAGTCGATCCCCCCACCCTAACGGAAGAATTGCGGTCTCCGGACCAACGCCTTGAGCGTAATAACCATACAAATCATGGAAGGGCGAAAGTTCACCGATGGAACCATCCACGAGATCGCTGCGCTCGACATGATTCTTGGGATACACGTCCGCTTCGTTCGAGATGAGCAGCTCCGCCGGCGCGCTAGGAAACTGGCCAAGAATGGACTGACTTCCAAGAACTACGATTTCATCGTCGTCCGCGATGGTCGCCGCGGCGCGGATGATGTGTTCGAGCTGCGTACGCGTCATGGCGACACCGTCCGCCAGAGTCTCCAGCGTTCTCGAGCATCGAGAACGCCAGCAAACGGCGTCACCTGACGAAGCGCGCGCGCGCGCTCGGACTCATCGACGAGCAACGCCGCAACATCTTCCGGCGCTTCTAAGAGCACGATTGCCCACGCGGCAACATACGCAGGGTGAACGTCGCCGCGCTCGCCCCACTCGCGTACGCGCTTGCGTGCACGCTCGAGGATCCAGGGTTCCGCGCGAAGCCTCTCCGCGATGGCTCGATGCATCACGAGACTACGCTCTTCAGCGAGGGAGTGGCGCATTACGATTCAACGATAGCAAATGACGCTCTCACTCTTCGCTGCTCGATGGGAAACCGAGAATTCTTGCGCCGAGGATTCGGCCGACGCGGCGACCAGCCGCCCGCACGGCGTCGTCGTGCTGAAAGGTGGCGGCGCGCGCATTCGGAGCGACAGCAACGGTTTCAAAGGCGCGCGTGTCCCCGGTGTCGCGCAGCGGCGATGCACCCGGGCTCGGGGTAACCCATGCGCGCGCGACGACGCTCACGCGCGTGGCTCGACTCATGGGGAGAAGACGCCCGTCAGTATTTGGTGACGCCGCGATGCCTTCACTCGATTCATCCGCGCGCAATATCTCGACTTCGCAGCGCGGATATCCATTTCCGGTCGCGAGCGCACCGCGCCGCGCAAGTTCGTCGCGCACGCCCGCGAGCACTTCATCCGAGGCGATAGCGTCGGCGACGTTCGAGCTCGCGAGCACGACAGCGAATCGTTCGCCCGACGCCTCATTGCCAATCACCGTGTGATATCCACACGCGGAGAATAACGAGCCGAATACAAACACGAATACGGGACGCGCGCTCATCCGACGATGAGATTCAAAATACGGCCTTTGACGTAGATGACTTTCTTCACCGTCTTGCCTTGGACGAACGGACGCACCCTCGCATCCGACAACGCCGCGGCCTTCGCAACTTCCTCGTCGGCCGCGACGGCGAGGACGATGCTCGCGCGCGCCTTGCCGTTGATCTGAACGCCGATCTCGACGACGTCGTCTTTGACGAGCGCCGGATCGAACGCAGGCCACGGCTCGTAGGCGAGCGTCTTGGTGAAGCCAAGGCGCTCCCAGAGCTCTTCGCCGAGGTGAGGAGCGAACGGAGAGACGAGCAACGTGAGCGCCGTGGCCGCTTCGCGCGGCGTCTTTCCGAGCGCGGTGAGGTGCTTGACGAAGATCATCATGGCGCTGATGGCCGTGTTGAACCGCATGCCCTCGACGTCGTCGGTGACTTTCTTGATGGTCTTGTGGAGCAGGCGCAACGTCTCTTGATCGGGCGGATCCTCGGTCACGTTGATACATGCATTCCACACGCGTTCGAGGAAGCGGCGCACGCCCTCGATGGCGCTCGTCTGCCACGGTTTGACGGCCTCGAGCGGCCCCATGAACATCTCGTAGAGGCGAAGCGAGTCGGCGCCGTGAGATTGAACGATGTCGTCAGGGTTGATGACGTTGCCGCGCGATTTACTCATCTTCTCGGCCACCATCACGACTTCGATGCCGAGCGCTCTGTGGAAGATCTTGTTGTCTTTGATCTCCACCTCGCCCTCCCCGGCCCATTTCTCTTCCACCACGGTGCCGTCTTCGAGCTTGATTTGCGGCGGATCGTCCGAGCGCGCAACCTTCGAGTTGCCCGGATGAACGGTGCCAGCGGCGTCTACGAAATACCGATACGAAGTGCCGAGGATGAGGCCTTGGTGAACGAGCTTCTTGAAAGGCTCGACGTCTCTGACGAGGCCGAGATCGAAGAGCACCTTGTGCCAGAAGCGCGCATAGAGAAGATGCAAAACCGCGTGCTCGGAGCCGCCGACGTAAAGATCGACCGGCATCCACGCCTCGTAAGCCTCCTCGCTCCACGGCTCGGCGTCGTTCTTCGGATCGAGGAAGCGCAAGTAATACCAGCACGAGCCCGCCCACTGAGGCATCGTGTTGGTCTCGCGCGCGAACCACTTTCCATCCTGCTGAAAGAAGCGCCAGTCAAGCGCGCGCGCGAGCGGACCAGCCGGATCCGTACCCGGCTTGAAGTCCTCGAGATCCGGCAACACGAGCGGCAACTCGGTCTCGTCCAGCGGGATCGGCTCGTCGTAGTGAACTGTGTACTTTGCACCCTGTTTTCTGGGATCGCCGTCGCACGTGACCGGGAAGTAAATGGGGATGGGCTCGCCCCAGTAACGCTGGCGGGAGAAGACCCAGTCGCGAAGCTTGTAGGTGATCTTCGACTGTCCCCTGCCCTGCGCAGCGAGCCAGTCGGTCACGACGCGCCGCACGCGCTCGCTCGGCATGCCGCAGGCGATAGGCGCCTTGCTCCGAGCCACGGCTTCGGCGTTCGCCACGCCATCGTCCGTGAACGCTGCCTCCGTGACATTGACCAAGTTGTCATGATCTTTTGCGACAACTTGGACAACCAAAAGCTTGTATTTTACGGCGAATTCATGATCGCGCGCGTCGTGAGCGGGCACGGCCATGACCGCGCCCGTGCCGTAGCTGCCAATGACGTAGTCCGCGACCCAGATAGGGATTTTGTCTCCGTTGATCGGATTGATCGCGAAGGCTCCCGTGGGAACGCCGGTCTTGTCGCGCGTGACGTCCGACCGAAGGAGATCGCTCTTTTTGCTCGCTTCCGCGACGTAAGCGTTGACCGCAGCAACGTTCTCGCTCGTTGCAAGGTGCAGCGCGAGAGGGTGCTCGGGCGCAACGACCAAGTACGTCGCACCGGGAAGCGTATCGACGCGCGTGGTGAACACCGTGATGCTCTGCCCCGGGTGTCCATCCACCGCAAAGTCCACGGCCGCACCTTCGCTCCGGCCGATCCAGTTCGCTTGTTTCACCTTCGTCTCGGGCCAGTCGAGCCCTTCGAGATCGTCGAGGAGTCTGTCCGCATACGCCGTGATTCTGAGCGACCACTGACGGATCTTGAGCTTCTCGACGGGGAAGCCACCGACCTCGCTCTTGCCATCGACGATCTCGTCGTTCGCGAGCACGGTGCCGAGCGCAGGGCACCAGTTGACGGGCATGTTCGATTGCTGGAACGCGAGGCCCTTCTTGAAAAGCTGGAGGAAGATCCACTGCGTCCAGCGCACGTAGCGCGGATCGGTCGTGTCGATCTCGCGATCCCAATCGAAACTGAAACCGAGCATCTTGAGCTGGCGGCGAAAGTTCTCGATGTTCTTCAGCGTCGTGGTGCGCGGATGCGTGCCGGTCTTGATGGCGTGCTGCTCGGCGGGCAAACCGAACGCGTCCCAACCCATGGGGTGCAGCACGTCGAAGCCGCGCATGCGCCCGTAGCGGCAAACGATGTCCGTGGCCGTGTAGCCCTCCGGATGACCCACGTGGAGCCCCGCGCCCGATGGGTACGGGAACATGTCGAGCACGTACATCTTCGCGCGCGCGGGACGTCGTTCGGCGCGGAAGGTCTTCTGCGCTTCCCAGATGCGCTGCCACTTCGGTTCGATGACAGACGGATCGTAGCTATCTGCGGCGGGGACTTCGGGCGACATCGCCGCGCGATGTACCACATTTTCAGAGCTTTCTTCCGCCTTCGGGAGCAGGCTCATCGAGGACGCGCAAGCACGTCTGCGCCGCGCCGTCGCCCCGCGACTTCTCTACCTTCGCGCGCAGCCGGATCATGCGGCGCTCCCAGCGCTCCTCGGTTTCGCTCGTGCCCGCAGACGTCATCGCCATCGCACGCACGGCGTCCTTCGCGTGATGCTCATAGAGCTTGGCGAGCTCGAGGCGAATCGTTGGGTCGTCGATCGAACCCGCAAGCAGCTCGAAATCGGCGAGAGCCCGGGCCTTGTCGCCGCGCGCTTTGGCAATCTCCGCGCGCGCACGAATGGCTTCCAAACCACCGCCTCGCACGTGCGCAGCATCGGCAACTTCATAGGCGCGATCCACGGATCCGGCGCGTTTGAGCGTGCGCGCAACGCCGACGAGATCGACTGCGTCGAGCTCGGTGCCTTCGAGAGGCTCGCCATACAAGCCCACGAGAGCCACCATCGACACGACGTCCCACGCGTTGTGCTCGACGACGCCGACGAGCGCGCGCGCGTCGCCGGTACGGAGAAAGTGCAAGTAACACGCGCTGACTTCGCTGGATGGGACGTCGTCTTCGCGAACGAAGCCTAAGACTTCGCGTTCGATCGCACCGAGGCGGCTGCCGAAGCCACGCGCCTTGTGAAGTCGTCGCGCGACATGGAGCAAATCGAGATGCGGACGCTCCTCCGGCAAGTTTTTTTTTGCCATGACGAAGCGCGTGCGAAGCACCGGCATGTCGAAGCTCTTGCCGTTGAACGTGACGAGCATGGTGGACGCTCGGATGCGGTCCGCCACGCGCGTCAGCACGGGAACTTCCTCGCCGAGCTCTCGAACGAGGAGCTGCTCGACGACGAGACCGCCGGGATCCCAGAACGCCAATCCCACGAGAAATGCAACGGTGCCTGCACCCGGGCCAAGACCAGTCGTTTCCGTGTCGAGGTAGAGCGCACCTTCGAGCGGACACGCTGCAAGAGCAGGATCGAGAGCGAGCAACGCCAAGAGCGCAGACGATGCACGGCGAGCGAGCGTCACCGGCGCGCGGCCCACGCGATGCGCACCGGAGAGCCGCAGCGTGCGCACATGCAGAGGGCCTTCGGGGGTCTGCTCGAGCGAAAACGGAAGATCCGGCGCGGTCGCACTGGGCACGGAAGGCGATGACTCGCTCTTCGTGCGCGCGAGGATCGTATCCATGCGCGCACGCAGATCGTCCAGAACGGAACGCGGTGCGGCAGGCGCAATCGACGCACAGCCCGGATCGAGCTTTTCGGGCCCTGCCCCCGATAGACGCCCGAGGCGCGATGCGAGCGACGGCCGAGACACGCGTGCATACTACACAAAAAAAGCTTTCAGGTTGCGGTCTATTTTTCGGCGGTCGCGCGACTCACGAGCGAAACGTCACCCCGGTCGATGATGCTCTTGCGGATCCACGCGAGCGGCTGATGATCATCGATCTCGATGCCGCTTTCACCGCGCTCCACTCCGAGCGAGAGAAGGAGCGACTCGAGATCGATTTGCTCGCCGCGCGCCGCATAGCGATCGTACATCGAACTGAGCACGTGCGTGCCCGTCACGTCATCTCCGACCCGCACGACTTCCGCCACGGTCCAGACCTTCGTCGCGTCGCCTCCACGCGCGAGCGCCGCACGGACGACGTCGTCCAGGGTGTGCTTGCCGCGCGTCTCTTGACGAATACGCACGTCGGCAGCGAAGCAGAACAGAGCTCCTCCCCAGTAGATCGAATCGAGATCGCTTCGCTGCGCGAGACCCGAGGCGGAACCACGGCGTGCCACGCCGCGAGGCATGTTGCGCGCGAACTGCCGAAAGACTTCGCCATCCGTCGTCCACCCCGCACGCGCGCGCAGCACGGGCTCGTAATACGTCGCGAGCCCCTCGCCGAGCCAGCGTCCTTCTCCGCGGAACGTCGGGAAGCCAAGATGAAAGAGCTCGTGAACGAGAACCCAGTCCTGCTTCGTGGCAGACGCCGGCATCTTGTCACCGACCACGAGCACGATCGACGCTCCGGCGAGCGAGAGGACCTTGCCGAAGATCACCTCGTTCTCACCGATCGCAGGCACGACGAACAGCGTGGTCCGCTCAACGGGGAACCGACCAAAGAGCGGCGTCACGACGTCGGCCGCCTGCCGTATCCACGCGCGCATGGCATCGTCCGGCATCGCGTACGCGTGCGCGCCGACGACCGCCACGTCGATACGTGCAGGATGCAAACCTGGAACATCGACGCGGAAGCGGCGGAGCGGTCCGAACGCGGTGAAGCTGCCTTCGTCGAGATCGTAGGAGCGGAAGGAGAACGCGCGTCCGCTCTCGTCGCTCTCTGCCATGCCAGAAAGAAACTGCATCGCGTTCGGAGCCTTCACGCGGACGTCGACCGGGACATCCGTCCTCGGCACCGGATGCGCGAGCCACGCAAGTGACGGCGAGAGCGTGGCGCCATCCACGCGACGTGCACAATCCACATCGTCTCCGCAGCCTGCAGCGAGCTCACTGAGATCGAGGCGGTAGCGCACGGTGCATCGTCGCGCGCACGACGGCTCGATCCACGCGCTGCCCTGACGCGCGATCGGCCTGTAGCCGCCTTCCGTACGCACGCGCATGTCGTGAATGAATGGCGCAGACTCTTGCCCAATCGCGATCCGATCGGTGTGCGCGCCATCGAACGTTGCCTCGACGGTCACGATGCTCGAGCCGTTCGTCGGGGCCTCAACGTCGTAGACCCAAGAACCACTCGCACGCGTGTCTGCGGCGGGGCGCATGCACGCGCTTTCCGCAAGCACGAGAGCTGGCACCAGCGCACGCCTCAATCTGTGCGTTCCTCGCGACCACACCGAATGCGCAGAGGCTTCACGCTTGTCGCGCATGCCCTCGGACGAAGCACCCGGGATGCCGATCGTCGCCTGCACAAAACGACGCATGACGCGCGGCGCACTGCCACGCGATCACGTCTACTCGAGCACCGTTATGTCGTGTCCCGCGCGAACGACGGCAAGAATGTCCTCGGCACCGAACGCGAGCTCGCGAGGCAACTCGGCATCGTTGAAGAGGCGCGCCTCGCGGATCTCGAGCGGGTTGTTCGGCGCCTTGACCGGCGGCTCGATACGGCACTCGACACCGACGGTCACGGCGTGAAACCTGAGATCACGCGACGGATCCGACCACACCCCGAGCACGCGAACATAGGTTGGTGCGACGACGCCCGCTTCTTCCTCGAGCTCGCGTTCGAGCGCCGTGCGCATCGTCTCACCCCACTCGAGCGTGCCTCCGGGCAGCCCCCACGTTCCGGTGTCGCCGCGGCGAATGAGCAGAAAGCGTCCGTCGCTCGTTCGTGCAACTGCGGAGACGCCTACCACGGGCCGGCGCAGCAAGTGCCGCGTCATCTCGTGAACGATGCCGTACGCGGCCTTCGGAAACCAGCGGAGGATCACGCGCGCGAGCGTAGTCCGCACGTGATAAAGCGCCAGATCATGATGTTCCGGCGCGCGAAACTCGTCAGCATCCTGTCGTGCAGCGTGCTGTGGTTCGTGTCCGCGTGCGGATCGACACGGGCGCGCGACGTTGCCGGCGATCGTCCCCCGCGCGGCATGCGCAATCCCGCGACGCTTGCGAGCGACGCGTCGACGGAAGGACCGAGCATCCCGCCGCCGCCCCAGGCCGTCGCATCGACTCCATCCGTGCGACCTCGCGTTCTCGTCCGAGCCAGCGCGCGCGCCATCGCGGTCGATGACACACACCTGTATTACGGCGACAACGCGCAAGACGGTGTCTTCGCGCTGCCAAAAGCCGGCGGCGAACCCACGCGCATCGCGCGGCGCGCGCCCGTTGCCGGCGCGCTCGTGCTCGATCAGGGTGCACTCGCCTGGGTGGCGAGTCCCGGCGACGTCGTCTTCCGCGTCAACGTGCACGACGGATCTGTCACAACATTGCAAGATAAAGGGATCTTCTCGGATGTCGCTGCGATCGCAGGCGAGACCTTCGTGGCCGAAGTGCTCGGCCCCGGCGGCGCCATCTTGAAGGGATCGGGCGGCACGAGCACACACCTCGCCACGCTCGATGCGTCTCCGCGCGCCATCGTCGTCGACGAGGCGAACGTGTTCGTCGCAACGCCGTCAAAGCTTCTGCGAGTCTCGCGCGCACACGGCGAGATCACGACGCTCGCCGAAGGAGCAGGCTTCGAGAGCCCCCAGCTCGACGAGAACTTCGTCTACTTCGTCACGAGCATCCCCAGCGGACGCATCCTCGCTCGCGTGCGCAAAACGGGAGAGACAGTAGGCAACCTGACGGTTGTCGCGAGCAACGTTCGCGATGCACCCATCGACGTCACGAACGGCCAGATCGTCTACATTGCGGGAGCACGCCCAGAGCTCTGCGCAGTGCCAAGCGACGGCGGCACCTGCCGCGTCATTGCCGAAGACGACTCCCTTGCGTACGTCACCTCGATCGCCGTCGACGAGACCACGGTCTACACGGCAACAGGAGGCGTCAGCGAAGGCGCGATATTGGCAATTCCGATTAATTACAGTTTGGATCGTAGACGTTGACCTGCAGAGTTGTTGTTAGCGGATTCGCCACCGTCACATTCGCGATGAGGACGTAACCCATGCCGTGGCTTGCAGCGACGCCCACCTTGTCAACCGTGACATTGGTCAAAACATCTCTGTGCGGACTGGCGTTGCTCGGCACGAGACTAGGCAGCACGAAACCGTTCGGATCCCTCTTCACGAACTGCACACTCGTCTGATTCGGTGTGCTCCCGTTCAACATCGTTCCCGCTGTAACGATCGCGGTGTCGTTGTCGAGCATCGCTGCAGGTCCCACTATGATGCCTTTGTTCGCGTCGATAGGAACTATTGACGAATACGTTTCGATGGTCACTGGATTCGCGTTGGAGTCGATCGCTGTGTTTCCGTCGGTAGTAAGGAAAAACCCTTGAACCCCAGACGCGTTCGCCAAGTTCGCGCCCGACGCCACTGCAACGCTCCAGAAGACGGCACCACCCGGACTGGCGGCGAACGACTGAGGCAGAGGCACCGATCCCGTATTCATTTGAAACGGGATATCGGGGGTGACAGCTATTAGACCGTTGACGCCAACGTCGTTATAGACGCGAAATGTTGCTGCCATGTTCGGCGCTGTCACGCCCGACGTGATGCGGTCTATCACAAGACGCTTGCCGCTCGTGATCATGCCGGCGTCGGCTGTGCCAGCGACAGACGGTGGAGAGACAGACGTTGCTTTCAGATCCAGCGGCTCGCTAGGCACGAGTGCCGCGACCGAGAAATCACCCTGAGCTGATGGGACCAGCGATACGAGCAGCGCCGTGTATGACTCGGGCGGATTGCTGCTCGGGTCCACGCGTGGGAAGCCCGCTGCACCTCCATCTCCCGGCGAAGTGGCCCAGTTCGCGAGCACCGCATTGGCAACGAGCTCTTTGGCCAACGGATCTACTGGCACATCCAGCCACCCGATGGGCATGCTTGTGCTGCTCTCCATCGGACCGATGAAGAAGACGCGACTGCCGCTCGCAAAGATCTGGGTCGGATTTGGGATGAAGGAGAGTCCCGTTACGGGAACCTCAAGTGGCGTTGCGAGTCCAGTATTGTCCGGGGTGAGAGCATTCTTTGCGGAAAAGGCGCGCACGCCGTTCTGGGTGCCAACGAAGAAGAATGGATAAACAGCAGCGAAGCACCGGTTGGCCGCCCCGGGACTTGCGGCCCCGCCACAACCAATGTCACCCATATCACTAGGCAACTTGAACATTGCAGCCTTGTACGAGTGCTGTACGATCGACGCACTACACCCGGCGTCGGTGTACGTTCTCGCGCTGCACGCGCCCGCGTCTTGCACACCGCACACATCATACGCGCACGTGCCTGGCGAGGGTGGCCACGGCAGGCCGAGATCGCACCGCCCCGTCAGAACGGCGGTCGACGGGCAGTCGGTGTCTAGCGTGCACGGTTTCCTTTCGAGTCCGGACGGCGCATTGCTATCGCCGCTGTCCACCATTGAATCTGGAGTTCCCGGGCCGTTGCCGCCGGCATCACCCTCGATGAGGGATTCGTCGAGACCGAGCGAGCACGCGGTCACGATGCCAAATGCAACCGCGACGCTTCCGGCAAAAAAGAATCTAAGTGAGCACATTAGAATTCTCCTCCAAGCACGGCGCCACCAAGCGAGGGCGCAACGGATAGTTTTGCATGGCTTACATAACCGCGCTCCTTGGCAGGCCACACAACGAGCGTGACGCCGCCGACGAAGAGAACCGCGCCCGAGATCAGCGCGATGTTCGTCCACGTTTGCAAGGATGATGCATGGTCGTACGACAAGCGGGTGGGCCCGGCGTTGTACGCGTCCTTCGCCTTGTTCGCCTGAAAGCCGAGTGCGAGAGCGCCACCGAGCACGGCAACTCCCACGCCTGTCACGGCCGCACCAACGCCGCGACGCGCACTCCAGAATTCGGATCCCCGTGTATCGCACAGAGGCTGTTCGGTGGTGGGCACCGTCTCCGACGTCTGCGGCTTCGACGCGGTCTTGACGTCGAAGCTCGTCACCCTCCCCGCCTCGAGCGTTATCTCATGCTGCTCAATGGCTGCGCCGGGCGCGTGCACGCTGATGCTGTGCAACCCCGGAGCGCCGTGAAGACGCGCCGGCGTGGGCGCCTCGGTGAACGCATCGAGTTGTACCTTCCAACCGTCTGGCGCCGTCACGATGACGGTGCCGAGTGTCGTCTTCTCCAGATGCGCGACGCGTTCTTTGGAGAGGGACACCTGCTTCGCATCGAGCCCGCCAAGATCGTTTGCTCGCACGTAGGCATCCGCAGCGCGCTCCGGGCGAGATGCGAGGTCCCAGGCCATGCCTGCGGTGTAGAGCGCGACGGCGCTTGGCCGAAGAGCCGCCGCTGCTTCGAAGTGTTGCGCCGCCTCTTGATAACGTTTGGCCTGGTATGCCTGCGTGCCCATTTGGTACTGCGCTCGCGGATCCCCGGCGACATCCGAAGCACTTTGAGGGGAAGTTTCAACGTCCGCATGCGCATTCGTCGAAGCAAAGACTCCCGCAAAAATGAAGATTGCGGTGAAGATCGGCGCGTATCGCTTCATCGGCCAACAGAATAGACCGAAACGGCCCGCACTTCACAACGCGCCACACAAGCAATATCGAGAAAGGGACAACACTGCGGAGCTCGGGTATGCGACTCGGCGAGGCCAAACGAGATAGCGCGCAATGACCGTGCTCAGTAAGCGGTGGGCGGCGACTCCACGAACGCAAGGAAGTCGCGGTTTGCCGGCGCGCCGCCGTGTAGCGCGCACGCGATGCTTCCTCTACGCTGCACAGATCATGCGCATGCTCCACACCATGCTCCGCGTCGCCGATCTCGAAGCCTCGAAGCGCTTTTATCGTGACGCTCTCGGCATGAAAGTCATCCGCGAAACAGAGTACCCCGAAGGCAAGTTCACGCTCTGTTTCATGGGCTACGGCGACGAGTCTTCCCACACGGTCATCGAGCTCACGTACAACTGGGGTCGCTCGGAGTACGCAATCGGCGATGCCTTCGGTCACGTCGCCATCGGCACGGAGGACATCCGCAAGGCATGCGAACGCGTGCGCGCGCTCGGCTACAAGGTGACGCGCGAACCCGGCCCCATGAAACACGGCACAACGGTCATCGCCTTCGTGGAGGATCCCACAGGCTACAAAATCGAGCTCATTGAACGGGGCTGAACGAACCCGCCCGCTCGTGGAGAGGCCCATGAGCGAAAAGATCGCCATCATAGGACTTGGCTATGTCGGACTTCCGGTGGCTCTCGCGTTCGGACGAAAGTTTCCAGGCACGGTCGGCTTCGACATCGACGCTACAAAAGTCGGCGAGCTAAATCGCGGCCACGACCGAAACCACGAGGTGCCTGAAGATGCCCTTCGTTCCATCGCGCTCAAGGTGACGAGCGATCCCGAGGATCTCGCGGGCGCAACGTTCTTCGTCGTCGCTGCGCCCACGCCCGTCGACGAAAACAAAGTGCCAGATCTATCCTTCGTGATCTGTGCGTCGGAGATCGTTGGCAAGGCTCTCGGCAAGGGCGCTGTGGTCGTCTATGAGTCCACGGTTTACCCCGGTGTTACCGAGGAGATCTGCGGCCCGGTCATCGCGAAGATCTCCGGCCTCACGCAAGGCATCGACTTCAAGCTCGGGTACTCGCCCGAACGCATCAACCCCGGAGACGAGGAGCACACGCTCGAACGCATCGTGAAAGTCGTCTCGGGACAAGACGCCGAAACCCTCGAGCGCATCGCCAACGCCTATGGCGAGATCATCGATGCAGGCATCCATCGCGCACCGTCCATCAAAGTTGCCGAGGCTGCGAAGGTCATCGAGAACACGCAGCGCGACATCAACATCGCGCTGATGAACGAGCTCTCACTCATCTTCGATCGAATCGGAATCCGCACCGCCGACGTGCTCGCCGCAGCCGGCACGAAATGGAACTTCCTCGAGTTCCGTCCCGGCCTCGTTGGCGGCCACTGCGTCGGCGTCGATCCTTACTACCTCACGACAAAGGCGCAGCAGCTCGGCTACCGACCCGAGGTCATTCTCGCCGGACGTCGCATCAACGACGGCATGGGGCGCTACGTGGCCGCGCGCCTCGTCAAGCTCCTCGTCAGCGCGAACATCGCCGTGCGCGGCGCGCGCGTCGGTGTCCTCGGCATCACGTTCAAAGAAAACGTGAAGGATGTCCGCAACAGCAAGGTGCCCGACATCCTCTCCGAGCTTCGGGAGTTTGGAATCGATGCGAGGATCACGGATCCATATGCAGATGCTGCCGAAGCCGCGCATGAGCACGGAGTGTCGCTCACGTCGCTCGACGAGCTCACGTCGCTCGACGCGATGGTCATCGCCGTCGCGCATGCACCCTATGTCGCGATGGGAGGAGAGGCCCTTGCCGCAAGGGTCAGAGACGGCGGCGTGATTGTCGATGTGAAAAGCATGCTCCGCCCGGACAAGATCCCGTCACGCGTCCACTACTGGAGTCTTTAGCAGCGACGTCGAAGGGCACGTCTGGCGCGGGCTCACGACGTGCTAAGAGAGATGTCCCTTTCGACCACCCGACGCACTCTTCGCCGATCGGCCCTTCGCGCGATGTCCGACACGACCACAAGATCACACGGTTTTCTCCGTCGTCACGGCGGGAAGCTCATCGCTTCTGTCATCATCACCGCAGGGATTGTGTTCACGCTGGAGAAGGGTGGCCTGACACTCGTGCCAGAGGGTGGAGACTTTGCACACGTTCGTTGGTGGACGCTTCCTGCCTACCTCGTCACGCTCGCCGTCATGAGTTACTTCCGCGCGGTGCGCTGGCGTTTCCTGCTGCGTTCGTTCGCGGAGGTGCCGCGCCGCCGCGTGCTTGCGGTCTCGTGGATCGGTTTCGCAGCGATCTTGCTCATGCCCTTTCGCATCGGCGAGATCGTTCGCCCGTACATGTTGCGCGAGAAAGGCAAGCTATCCATGTCGTCGGCCACCGGCACCGTGGTTGCCGAGCGCGTCGTCGACGGCCTTTATCTGAGCGTACTGCTCGCCCTTGCGCTCATCTTGGTGCCAACGCGAAATCCGCTCTCGGACAAGGTCATTGGCCTGCCGATCACCGTCGCACAAGTGCGCGCGAGCGGTTTCATCATGCTCGCTGTTTTCACCGCAGCTTTCATCACCATTGCTGTTTTCTACTTCGCACGTGAGTGGGCCAGAAGAATGACCCTCGCGGTCTTCTCTCTCTTTTCGAAACGCCTCGGCGACAAGCTGGCGGAGACGGCGGAGAACCTCGCGAACGGTCTTCACTTCCTCGGCCGCGGCCGCGATGCGGGCGGCTTCCTTGCCGAGACCACGGCGTACTGGATGCTCAATGCGGCCGGCATGTGGTTGCTCGCGTGGGGCTGCGGCGTTGTCCACGCCGATGGCTCCGCGATCACCTTCGGCGAAGCGTGCGCTCTGATGGGGATGCTCGGTTGCACCATTCTCATCCCCGGTCCCCCCGGTCTGCTCGGCGTGTTCCAAGCCGGTATTTATGCGGGCATGGCCATGTACTTTCCGGCGCACGTGCTCACCGGGCCCGGCGCCGCGTACGTGTTCATCCTCTACGCCATTCAGCTGGCGTGGACCGTCGCGGCCGCCGGCATCTTCCTCGTCGGCGATCGCGGCGCGCTCTCCAAACTCTCGGCCACGCCAGGCCTCGCGGGCCCGAGTGAGCCGCCGAGCTCACTCGACAATCCGCGAGCTGCGTAGAAGTTGGCCAAGCAACATCGAATGCCGTAGCCGGGAGGCATGCGGACGTTCGTTCGAGCCGTCGTTAGCGGAACGTTTGCGGCGCTCGCCGTCGTGACGGCCATCGCGCTTTCTTCACCGCTGGCAAGCGCGAAGAGCGGCTTCGACTCGTCCTACGGTTTCGATCGCACGTGGAACGCAGGCATGCGTCTCGTGCGCGTCGATCTCGGCCTCAAGGTGACCGAGAAGGACGACGTCGTTGGCTACTTGCTCTTCGATTACAAATCGCCGGAGAGCGGCGCGAAAGCCGTGCCCGCATCCATGGAATTCATCCGCGCGAAAGACGGCGGCAGCGTCCGTGTCGTCGTGCAAATTCCGAAGATGCCTGGCTACCACGAGCAGGTGCTCGTCGATCAGCTCGCCCGCAAACTTCGCAGCGAGTACGGAGATCCGCCGAAAACGCCGCCGGTCTCCCCACCGCGCGACGCGGGCGCAGATGGCGACGTGGACGGCGGTGAGGGCTCTTAGAGCGAGTTCGCCAGCCTGCTGCGCGAATCGATTCGTCGGTTGGGCGCTGCGGTGCCTGCGCACGTACGAATAGTACGCTTTCGCGGGCTCCTCGCGCTCCGCCCTAGCCTCGATTCGCTCGCGACGGCTGTCGAACACGCTCTTAGCTCCCTGCAATCGTCGTGGGTGCAGGGTTCGTGCTTGGCGCCTTGCCGGAGGTGCCCACGGCTGGACGCGCAGGCTTCGCAGCGCCGTCCGCCCCGGGGTCGGAGCAGCAGCGAAAGCCAATCTGATAAAACGCGAAGCTCTCGTAGTGCGCCGTTGTCATGGGTCGGCAGCGATCGCGCACCGGCCCCCAATAGCCTCCTTTGAGGCCGCTTTTGTACGGCACACCGCTCTCGTTGACGACCCACTCGTCGACGTTCCCCGTCATGTCGAATGCGCCGTACGGGCTCACGCACGACTCGCGTGCACCGCTTACCTCACCTTGCCAGAGCCGTTCGACTTCTGCGCCGCGCGTCACCGGGTTCGCGAGCGCCTTCTCGTTGGCATCCGGATGCGGCTTGTCGATGTTGCATGCGTCGGCGTTGCGCGTGTAGCCGTACGGATACGGGAGATGCTCTTGCCCCTCGCACGCCAGCGTCCACTCGCTGTCGCCGCAGAGACGCTTTCCTTGCGCTCTGCACGTATCGACCGCCTCATACCAAGTCTTCATCACGACCGGTTTGTCACCTGCCTTATTTGGATATTCGAAGCGGTCAATGCAGAAATGCTTCTTTCTTGTTTTGGTTTGGCAACTTCCGGTTTGCGCAAACTCCGCGCAGCGCCGCGGCGTCGCCGTCTGCGGATCGAGCCACCGAAGGCATTTCTGCTCGAGTGCGGGGCAGTAATCGCCGTCGACCTCGACCATCCCTTCCGGACAAGAACCAGCTCCCGTGAGCATGGCCTGGGCATTTGGAGCCGTGGGCCTGATGCCCGCATTCACGGCAGTCGCCGCGATCGATCCCGGCTGCGCCGATCCGCCGAGATCGAGATGCGCCGAGACGCGGGGAGATGGACCCTCGTCGTCCTGCGTTGAATGCGCCACGCTGTCTGCAGGCGCAATGGCGGCGGCGGACTTCGCCGAGACAAGAACGAGAATGGTGCCGCCCACGACCAAAAGTGATCCAACCGTCGCGCGATTCATAACCCCGTATCCACCTTCCGCGTGTTCGCTCTCACATCAAGCAAGTGGTGAGCCTTCATGGCCCGTAGCCACGCTGCACTATTTCGGTCGAACCGAGCTTTGGTTTCGGACAAACGAAACCGCCGCGCGGAACGCCAGAAAACAGGGGAAAAGCTCTCTTTTCCGCCCGAACAAAGCGTACAAAGTCCGTTCTCGGGAAGTCACATTTCCTGACGACTTAAGTGGCCCCCTCCGCGCTCGCTGCGCTCACCGAGCGAGTCGTGCCGACAACAGGCTGTCGCTTCCTTGACACGCGACAGACTCCCTGCGTCTCTCCCTTCGCTTTGCGAATGGCACGACGCGCAACTGACGTTCAGCGGCGTCGGCAGAGGATCGCGACAACGTGATCGGATGCCTGCGGAGACTCTGCTGGCTCGATCAGCACGCTGACTCCACTCAGAGCGAGTTCGACAGCCTGCTGCGCGAATCGATTCGTCTGCCGACGCGAAGCGAATTCAGGGATCGGTAGACCGGGTCAACTGTCGATGAAGCTTTTGAGTTGCTTGCTGCGCGACGGGTGACGGAGCTTGCGAAGCGCCTTTGCCTCGATCTGGCGGATACGCTCGCGGGTGACCTCGAAGTCCTGCCCCACTTCTTCGAGCGTGTGGTCGCTCTTCTCGCCGATGCCGAAACGCATGCGAAGAACCTTTTCCTCGCGCGGCGTCAGCGTCTTCAAAACTCTGCGCGTCTGCTCGGCGAGGTTCATGTTGATGACGGCCTCCGCGGGACTGACGACGCTCTTGTCCTCGATGAAGTCACCGAGATGCGAGTCCTCCTCCTCGCCGATGGGTGTCTCGAGGCTGATGGGCTCCTTGGCGATCTTGAGAACCTTGCGAACCTTGTCGAGCGGCAGCTCCATCTTGTCCGCGATCTCCTCCGGCGTTGGCTCGCGGCCGTATTCCTGAACGAGATAGCGCGAGGTGCGAATGAGTTTGTTGATCGTCTCGATCATGTGCACCGGAATGCGGATGGTGCGCGCCTGATCGGCGATCGCGCGAGTGATGGCCTGACGAATCCACCACGTTGCGTACGTGGAGAATTTGTATCCGCGCTTGTACTCGAACTTGTCGACGGCCTTCATGAGGCCGATGTTCCCTTCTTGAATCAGATCGAGAAACTGCAGACCGCGGTTCGTGTACTTCTTCGCAATGGAGACGACGAGACGGAGGTTCGCTTCGACGAGTTCGGCCTTCGCGCGCTCGGCAAGCCGCTCGCCGCTGCGGATCTCGTCGTACGTCTCGCGTAGAGCCTTGATGTCGAGCTGGAGCTCCTCTTCGACCTTCCTCAGGTTCTTGAGGCTCGCCGAGTGGTTCTGCAAAACCTCCTCGGGCAAGATTCCATACTTTCGCTTGAACCTTCGTTCGCCGGTTGCTTCACCCTTGGCTGCACGCGCTTCCTTGCGCAGAACATCCCAGTCGACACCGGTACGCTTCTCGAGCTCCGTGGATCCGCTCTCGGCGCGCTCCACTTTCTGAATGAGCGTGCGAAGTTTGGACACGATCTTGTCGATGGTCTTCTTGTTGAGACGCATCTCTTCGAGCGTCTCGACCATCTTCGTGCAGTTTGCATCGATCTCTTCCTGCACGCCCTTCCTGCGCGAAGCCGCGCAGCTCTCGAGGTGCGAGGCGAGATCCTGCGCGATCTTGTCGAGGTGCTTCACCTTGTCGATGAGGCGCAAGATTCGGCGGTCAGCCTCCTCCTCGTCGAACTCGGCGTTCTCGTCGTCGGCGTCACGAATGAGTTCCTTGACGCGGATCTTGTGCTTACGAAGCTTGTCGCCGAGATCGATGATCTCGCGGACGGCAACCGGCGAATTGAGGATGGCGCCGAGGACACGGTGCTCGCCCTTCTCGATGCGCTTGGCAATCTCGACTTCGCCCTCGCGCGTGAGAAGCGAGACGCTTCCCATCTTGCGCAGGTACATGCGAACCGGGTCGTTCGATTTGGAGTAGTAGCTCCCGTCGTCGTCGTCCTTTTCACCGCCCGGACGCGGAACGTTCTTCTTCTCGGCGTTCTCTTCCTCGACGATCCGCTTCGGCGCGATCTTCACCTGGGTCGCCGCGTCGACGATCTCGATGTCCTCGTCACCGAGGACACTCATCACGTCATCGATCTGATCGCCGACGACATCGGCCGGCATCGACTCACTGACTTCGTCGTAGCTCAGAAAGCCTTTCGGCTTGCCGTTCTCACCTACCTGCTGGGTGTCTATGACGTTGACATTGCCACTGCCGTTGCCGTTCCGGTTCTTGTTCGCCATCGGAGTTCTTTCCACTGCTGCTGGCGAGTGACGGGCGTCCATTGGCCGCTCCGTCTCGCTCTTCCGAATTCCCACGTCCTCGGTTGCTCTCGCGTCCTCTCAGGGTTTGATCCCGTGCTTGGCTCGCAGTTTGCTGGTTGCCTCTCGCATGAGTCGTTGTTCGATTTCCCAGTCCTGAGCCCGGTAGTTTTCGCGCGCGATGAGAGCTGTTTCTTGCGAAAGGAGGAGCCTCTTTAGCTTGTTTGCGTTCTCGAGCAAGTATCCTTTTGCTTGCATGTTGCTCTCGGTTGCCGGATCGGCCATCCGCCTGGCGGCAAAGATTTTGTCGGAAGGCGACAGGTTCGACAGAAAGGTCTCCGTATCGAGAGCTTTTTCCGACGACCGGTAAGCTCTTCGCAACGCCGCAACGATCATCACGCTGCGCCCCTCGAGCAGCGAGAGCTCCTCGGCCACTTCGGGATCGTCGAGGAGCACTGGCCATTCGATCAGCGCCTCCACCATGGCCTGCCGTTCAGCGGATCCTGGCGCTCGCGGAGCGATGCGCGATGCGGTTCCCTTCGCAGGATGGGCGCCGCCCGAAGCGTGCTCGCCCGCCTGCGCACGACGCGCCGCCTCTGCCTTCGCGCGCAACTGCTTCACATCGTGATCGAGCGCCCGAAACGCACCCTGCCCCCCAGACCTGACGATATCGAGCCGTCCCGCCATCATGTCGGCGAAGCTTTTGTGCATGGCGTAGAGGACCGGATCGTTCTCTTCCCCGAGAAGCTTTTTGACGTGTTCGACACGCGCGTATCTCTCGTTCGCGTCCGCCAGCGTGAAGCTCTCATCGAGCGCCATCTGGACAAGAGCTTCGAACATCCCCATCGCGTTCGCGACGAGATCGCGAACAGCCTTTTCACCCTTTTCACGCGCGAGCTCGTCGGGATCGACACCGTTCGGCAGCTTCGCAACGCGCGCATCGAGGCCCGCCGCGCGCACGGCTTCGCGCGAGAGCGTGACGGCTTTACACCCCGCCGCATCGCCGTCGAAAAGAAAGATCACGTTGGATGCGAATCGCCGAATGAGTTTCGCCTGCTCGACGGTAAACGCCGTGCCGAGCGGCGCGACGACGTTGTCGATGCCGCGCGCGTGAAGCGAGACGACGTCGAAGTTGCCTTCGACGAGCACCGCACACTCTGCTTTGCGAATGGCGTGGCGCGCCTGATGGATGCCGAAGAGCATCTGACCCTTCGTGTAAATCGGGCTCTCGGGCGAGTTGATGTATTTCGGTGGCTTGCTTTCGTCGTCATGCGAGGCATCGGGCAGATCAGGCAGTGCACGACCGCTGAAGGCGACCACCCTGCCCTGCGGATCGACGACGGCGAACATCAAACGATGGCGGAAGCGATCGTAGTACCCCGAGCCGCTCGATCGAGGAACGAGCAAACCGACGGTCTCCGCGGCCACGGGCGAGAACCTTTGCGCACGAAGGAAGTTCGCAAGACCATCCCACCCCGGCGGCGCATAACCGATGCGAAAGGCTTGAAGCGTATCGTCGATCTTGGGGTTATGGCCGGGCGTGAGCGCGCGGCGCGACAGTTCCTCCATCGCGTAACCGCGATGCTCGTGCAGACGAAGCTGCTCTTCGAAGTACGTCGCGGCGAGCGCATTGACGGCGTACAGATCCTCGCGCGCTTTGCGCTGGCGATCGGCCTCGGAAAACGCGCTCTGACCATGCGTCTCCTCGATCGCGATGCCGGCGCGTTCGGCGAGCGCGCGCACCGCTTCCGGAAACGTGTATCCCTCATGCTTTAGGAGAAAGTCGATCGCGCTGCCCGACTCTTTGCATCCGAAACAATGGAAGAAGCCGCGGTCCGGATTGACGTGGAAGCTCGGCGACTTCTCCTTGTGAAACGGACAGAGACCAACCCACGAACGGCCGCGACGCTTGAGCGACGGCACAGCCTCGGTGATGATCGCAAGGATGTCCGTGCGTTCACGGACAAGGGCGATGGTCTCAGGGGAGATCACGGTACGCCGCTCGGGGAAAACGACATGGCGCAACGACCAGGTCTCATGGAATGAAGGGGTGAGAACGAAGTAGGCGTCGGTGGACTCTCGGTCAAGGCGGGCGACCGGTCGGTTCTCACGGAGGCGAATCGAAGGTGATGGTCCGCCCTGGGAGTGATTCCTCGGTTGCTCGAGGCGCGTAAGTTTCCCATCCCTCGACTCCTTGAACGACCCAAGGCCAATCGCGACGGAGCGACTGGATCACCGTGTCCCAAATGCCGTGCTGATTCGTCCCCGCGATGTTGACCCGCGCGAGAGCACCAAGTCTCACTCGTCGAAGATCGCTCGCGCGGCCGCGAGCGCCCTTGCGATGCGCGCATTCGTGTCCGAAGGGTGAGACCAGGAAAGCCCCTCATCACCTCCAGGGCCGCGAGGACAGACGATGAAAGGGTAGGCACTGACGACGGCGACCCATTCGCTGCAAGCCCATTCGGGTCGATCGCCACCTCCGTGAAGAGCGATCACGACGGGTCGGCGCTCGCGCGCGCCGAGCGGAACGGTCACGAAACCGAGCTTCGTTGGCGCGCGTCCGGGATGTTCTTCGACGAGCTCGACGATCCACGGATGCCCCGAAAGAGGTGCTCGCGTTGTCGGGGTTTGCTCCGGGGCCTCGTCGATGCCTGCGGGCGCGGCCGTGACTCCGTCGGCTCCGGAGTCGGCAGCAGGGCCCGGACCTCGATCGTGCCGGGTACAAGCGGCGAGAACGACGAGAACCGCTACGGCTACCCTACCGAGTGCAGCTTGCATGCAACTATCCTCTCGAATCGAAGAAAGTTCGTTGAACCAAGGTTGACCGCGTGATAGACGCCGGCGCGTTGTAGGCTGCCGGGCCCCCGGATGGCTTGCGCCACCAGAAACAAGGAGCTTCGTTGTCATGAGCGTCTCTGCCTCGGTTGTCCCCTCTGGGCTTGCTGCCGGCAAAGGAAAGATCGTTCAGGTCATCGGCCCCGTCGTCGACGTCGAGTTCGAGGGCGGTAAGCTGCCGAAGATTCTCAACGCTCTCAAGGTCACGAACCGGAGCATCTCGAACGAGAAAGATAATCTCACCCTCGAGGTCGCCCAACACCTCGGCGAGAACACGGTTCGCGCCATTGCCATGGACACGTCCGACGGTCTCGTGCGCGGCATGGAAGTGCGTGACACCGGCGCGCCCATCGCCATGCCCGTCGGCCCCGAGTGCCTTGGCCGCATCCTCAACGTCGTCGGCGCCCCGGTGGACGAGGCGGGCCCGGTCACCGCGAAGCGCTCGTCGCCCATCCACAAGGCGCCTCCCTCCTTTCAAGATCAATCCACGAAGGTCGAAGTCTTCGAGACGGGGATCAAAGTCATCGATTTGCTCGCTCCTTACCGCAAAGGCGGCAAGATCGGCCTCTTCGGCGGCGCCGGCGTCGGCAAGACCGTCCTCATCCAGGAGCTCATCAACAACGTCGCGAAGGCCCACGGTGGTGTGTCGTGCTTCGCTGGCGTCGGTGAACGCACGCGTGAAGGCAACGACCTCTTTCTCGAGATGAAATCGGCGAAGCTTGAGTCGGGCGAACCGGTCATCTCGAAGACGTCGCTCGTCTTCGGTCAGATGAATGAGCCGCCGGGCGCCCGCGCCCGCGTCGCGCTCTCGGCGCTCACGGTGGCAGAGTACTTCCGCGACGAAGAAGGTCAGGACGTCCTGCTCTTCATCGACAACATCTTCCGCTTCACGCAGGCCGGCTCGGAAGTCTCGGCGCTCCTCGGCCGAATCCCGAGCGCCGTCGGTTATCAGCCAACGCTGTCAACGGAGATGGGCGCACTTCAGGAGCGCATCACGTCGACGAACAAGGGCTCGATCACGTCGATTCAAGCCGTGTACGTCCCTGCTGACGACCTCACGGATCCAGCGCCGGCGACAACGTTCGCGCACCTCGACGGAACCACGGTTCTCAGCCGCGATCTGGCCGCGCTCGGCATCTACCCCGCGGTCGATCCGCTCGATTCAACCTCCACGCTGCTCGATCCGAACGTCATCGGTCAGGAGCACTACGACGTCGCGCGCACGGTTCAGTCCACGCTCCAGAAGTACAAGGACCTGCAAGACATCATCGCGATCCTCGGCATGGACGAACTCAGCGAAGACGACAAGCTCGTTGTCTCGCGCGCCAGGAAGATTCAGCGCTTCCTTTCGCAGCCGTTCTTCGTTGCCGCGCAGTTCACCGGCTCGGCCGGCAAATATGTGCCGCTCAAGGACACCATCGCGAGCTTCAAAGAGATCCTCGCCGGCAAGTACGACAACGACGAAGAGTATCCGGAGCAAGCGTTCTACCTCGTCGGCAACATCGAAGAGATGAAGGCGAAGGCCGCCGAGCTCACAAAGAAAAAGTGAGACCGCTTTCGATTTGCCGCGATCTCGTCGTTGGGGCCTGCGGTGCGGTCCTCAAAGCCCTTCAAGGCTGTTCCGGTCCGCTCCTCGGCCCTGCCTCGACCTCGCGCCAACTTGAAAGCGGTCCTAGGTAGATAGAAAGAGATTCGGAGATCACGGCGTCATGGCTGACAACAAGATCGATCTCGAAATCGTGACGCCGAAGGGCAAGGCGCTCTCGGTGTCCGTCGACGAAGTCACGGCACCGAGCGTCAACGGTGAGTTTGGCGTTTTGCCGGGCCACCTGCCGCTCGTCGCGTCCATTCGCACGGGACTCGTCACGTATCGACAAGGCGCTGAAACGAAGAAGTGCGCCGTCGGACCGGGCTTTGCCGAAGCCGGCCAAAATAAGCTTCTGATTTTGGCCGAGGACTATGCCGACCGGGAAGGTCTCGATCCGGTGGTCATCCGAAAAGAGTTCCACGAGATCGATCAGAAGGTCGAAAAAGTTCTCGCGCAGCTCGAGCCGTCGCCGGAGCTCGAAAACGAGCGAAGGCACCTCGTCGGGCGGCAGAATTGGCTCGCGGCCCTGCTCGAACTTTACGGTGATCCGCCGGCAGCAACGCTTCGTCCCTTCGAAGAGTGGGGGCCGCCACCGGAGCCCATCGTCGAAGAAGAAGAAGGCAAACCAGCGGGGCTCGACATTTACGGCGCGCCGTAAGGACGATTCGTGTCGGATCGCGTTCAGCGCACGGCATCGATCCTGGTTGGCGCGCTCGTCGTCGGCGTCATCGCTTGGATTGCGGTTTCAATGCCCACAGCGAAGACACCGCGCATCGAAGATGCGAGTGCGCCCACTCCCACGGAGACTGATGCAGCGAGTCCGCCAAGCACACCGGACGCCGCACCCGAAGTCACGCTGGATGCGTCGCTCGATCTCGGCACCGACAGCATCTTGCTCGACGCCGGAGTGATGCCCAAGGGTGCACCGCGCAGCGTGCGGCTCGGCGTCGTGCTCATTCAATTCGAAGGCGCCGAGGGCGCGTCGAGCGCCGCGCGTTCGAAGAAGGATGCACTCATCGAAGCGCAAAGGCTGCTCGACGAAGCCCGCATCGACTTCAAGAAAGCCGTGCACGGTGGCGACTCCGGATCGTCCGACGACATCGGACGCATTCCACGCGGTGTCCTCGATCCGCGAACCGAGATCGCCGTCTTCAGTCTTGGCGCTGGTGACGTGAGCGACATCCTCGAAACGCCTCGCGGGTACTGGATCGTCAAGCGACTCGAATAGCTCCCGTCGCCGGCCCGCAGATCTGCGTCGCCCGCCTTCGTTGCTCGCATTCGCCGGCGCCTTCGGCGCTGTCGGTTCGCCTTCGGCGAAACCTCAGGCCCCGTACTTCAAGTACGCCTCCGGCCTCGCGCCTCGGCGGGCTCGCATCTCTTTGGCCGGCTCGGTCCGCTAGACCGCTTTCGATTTGCCGCGATCTCATCGTTTGGTGTTAGAAGGCCGCGATATGGCTACGATCGACATCACACGCGCGCACTCCTTGTCTCTCGACGACGCAAAAAAGAAGGCCGAAGATCTCGCCAAAGGCATGGCTGATCGCTTTGGCATTAGCTGGAAGTGGGACGGCAACACCATCCGCTTCGATGCACCAAGTGGCGCCGCGAAAGGCACGAAGGGCGAAGTCGCGGTGAGCGACAAGCAAGTCCGCGTCGCGATCGATCTGCCGTTCATGTTGAGGATGTTGAAGGGCACCATCGAAGGCAAAGTCCAAGAAAAGCTCAGCGCGCTTTCTTAAAAAGCAATTGTACTCCCTAGTGGAGTACAATCTCGCCTCGAGGGCGTGTCCGACAGCCGTCGCGAGCGAATCGAGGCTAGGGCGGAGCGCGAGGAGCCCACGAAAGCGTACTTATCGTACGTGCGCAGGCACCGCAGCGCCCAACCGACGAATCGATTCGCGCAGCAGGCTGGCGAACACGCTCTGAGGCAACGGAGGCGATACGGATGGGGCTTGTTGAGCAAGGCGTCCACTTGCGCTGGGACCGAAATCCGTGGCTCACGCTTCGCTTCTTTCGAGAGCCACGGATTTCGGTCCCAGCGAAACGCGCGACGTGTGCGATCGCCACGGGACTTTCAAATTCAGCGCAACGAGGCTGCGCTGTAGAGTAACGTCGAAGGAGCGCAATGCTCGAAGAGCCGAAGGAAGCCGAGCTGGCAGCCGGAAAGGAAGCTGGGACGGAGGTTGACGAGAACACTCGAGTCGTGCTCCCGGACGAGCCCACCGCAGTCACGATCACCGACAAGATGAGCGCGGCGCAAGCGCCACCTGCGAAGGCCAAGTCCAATCGCAACGACGTCGCCTCGGCGATCGACATGCTCGGCGCAGAGAGCGACGCGGCGATCGATCGCGAGCGACGTGCGCGCCTGCTCAACGAAGCCGGAGAGCTTCACGAGCGCACCGGCGACGTCTCCTCCGCAGAGCGCGACTACCTCGCGGCATTCAACGCCGACACGAATTTCCGCGAGCCGCTCGAGAGCCTGGTTCGCATACTCGTGCAGCGGGGACGCGCGGCGGAGAACCTCGGCAGGTTCCTCGATGAGCTCGTCGAGGTAGCCACCACGCCAGAGGAACGAGCGCGCGCGCTCACAGTACGTGCGCTCTACAATCTTCACGCCCAGCAGGATTTCGGAGAAGCGCAAGATCTCGCGCGACAAGCAACCGAGACGCGGGCAAAGCCTGCCGATCTCGGCGCGGCATGGCTCGCGCTCGAAATGGTCGCAGCCAAGCTTGGCGATACCGCGCAACGCGAGGCTGCACTCGCGGGGCGCGCTGGACTCGCATCCGATCCGATGTGGCGCGGCCTTCTCGTCTCCGACGTCGCAAACCTCGCCGCAGAGTCAGGGAACGTCGATCGAGCACTTCAGATCGCCCAGCGAGCGATGGCCGATGGCGGAGTGGCTGGATGGTTCGTGACGTCGACGGTCGAGCGCATCATCCGAGCGGAGCCGGGCCTCGCTGGTTCCGATGAAGCACGCGAGCGTGCACGCATTCTCGCGGAGGTCCTCGAAACACGCGCAATGATACTCGAGTCAACCCTTGCGGATCCTGCTTACGGCGATTCGCAAGGTGTGCCCGGGTACGTTCGTACGCCTGCTCACGCGGTCTTCGAGCTCGTGTCGGCCGCGCAGGTGTGGCGCGCGGCCGACAACGCGAAGCGCGCAGCGAGCGCACTCGATCGCGCGCTCGAGATCCTTGCAAGACCGCCGGCGGATACCTCGAGTGAAGGCGAAAGCGCGTGGCGCGAGACTCGGCAGTCGCTCGAGCGCATCGTGCGACGCGTGCGCCTCGTGCTCGCCGATAGGGCACGCGATACGGCTCTCGCCACCGATCTGGCCGCGCAGCAACTCACCGACGAACCGGACGGCGGCGGCGCTGCGTCGCTCGCCGTTCGCATTGCAGAACACGCCGCAAGTGCAGGTCACGTCGTGCGTGCACTCGACGCGCTCACGAAAGCCACGACGCGCGATCCTCTCTCTTTGCCAGCGCACGCTCTCAAGATCGATCTTCTCGAGAGCGCTGGCGAAAATGTTCTGTTGGCCGAGGAGCTCGAGGAGCTCTCGAAGCACTACAGCGCCGCCGACGCGCGAGGTCGCGTGCTGCTGCTTGCCGCTTACGTGTGGGCCGTGCACGCAGGGGACGCAGCGCGTGCACGAACCGCCCTCGGTCACGCTGCAGCATGCGGCGTTGGTAAGGACGTTACCTCGCGTCTTGGACGGAGCCTCGCGAGCCTGCGCGATGATGACGCATGGTACGAAGACGCCACACGCGATCTCGCACGGCACCTGAAGCACGAAGGCGAGGGCGCGACGCTCTCGGCCGTCGCGGCACGCGAGCTGCCGTTGCTCTGGGTGGAGGTTGCGCGAATGAGGTTCGCGCAAAAGGACGACGCGGGCGCCATGCAGGCGATACGCGAGCTCAGAAACCTCGACGAGGGTCTCTGGCTCGGCCGCGTGCTCGAGGGGTTCGCTGCACCCATGTATACTGCAAGCGACGCGTCCGCAGACGAGCGCAAACGCGCCCGCGACGCCGTCGTCGAACTCGCAGCGGGAACGAGCGATGCGCCAACCCGCGTAGAACTTTCGTTGGTGAACGCGCTGCGTGCGCACGAAGCAGGCGACACGCAAGCCACGCTCTTGCACCTTCGCGCCGCGTTCGCTGACAACGCGAGCGATCCGCTCGTTGCCGCGTACCTTGGGGATCTGCTTCGCGCCGCGGGGGATCGCGCGGGCGCCGCCGATCTCGCCGTCAAAGTGGCAGATGCCTCGCGCGACGACCAAGAGCAACGCGGTGCGCGTCGCGTCGAAGCGGGCCTCGAACGATGGAAGCTCGAAGATCGGAACACAGCTTTCCTGTCGTTTCAGACGGCCGCGGCAGACGTACCAGAGGCCGCAACGCCTCTGCTCGCGTGGGCAGCGCGCGGCATCGGCGCAGACAACGTCGAGGGACGTCGGCGCGCCATCGAGCTCGCGGATCAGGATTCGGTGGGCGCGCTCGAGCGCTTTGCACTCGAGGTGACAGCGGGCGATCAAAACGCAGCACAAGGAGCGCTCGCCGATGTGGACGCCGGGTGGAGCTCATCGATCCGCCTCGCAGGCGCGCTCGGGCGAATCGCGTGGTCTCGCGGAGCTGCCGACGCCCTCGCGCTCGACGCCGCGCTCGCGACCCTCGCTGACACGGGCTCGGCGGGCGCAAAGGCCGCCGCCGCAGAGCGTCTTCGCGTCGCGCGCGAAGCGGCGGCCACCGGCAAGGATGCGGACGTCGCGGGTGCGGCGGAAGGCTGGCTCAATGCGGGAGGCGGAGCCGCGGCGGCCATGGAGTGGCTTGCCGCGACGATCGCGGCCAGCGACGTAACCAAAGAGATCTCCGCGCGACGCGCGCTCGCCGACATGCTCGCCGACGAAGCTCGCGAGGCCATGCATGCGAGCGCAGCGCTCCTCGACACCATCGTTCGCCCCGACGACACCGCCATTCTCGTGACCGGGAGCTCGCCGGCGGCACGCCTTGCGAATCTCGAACTCGCGCCTCCAGGCTGCGATCCGAAACGGCGAGCCTCCGTGCTCTCGCAACTCGGCGACGCGCTCGGAGAAGCTGCCAGCGTCGACGCAGTCGGTCTCGCCGCGTGGTCGGCGCTCACGACGGGCAACGCGGCCGCGGCCCTCGACGGATTTCGCGCGGTCACCATTGCGCGCGGAGACGAGTTGCATGCGTGGGAAGGCATGCGCGCGGCGGCCTCCAGACTCGGCGATCGCGAGACCTTTGCGACCGCGTGCGAGGAGCTCGGCGCACGCGTTGCGAATGCCGAGCGCGGTTCGGCGTTCTGGGAGCAAGCCGCGCTCACGTGGCTCGCGCTCGGTGATGCTCATGACGCCCGTGCGGACGCCGCACTCGAGGCGTCGTTCGCTCGCGATGCGCGACGCGAAGTCGCTTTCGACAAGTTGTTCCGGCGCGTACGCGATCGCAAAGACGGCGACAAGCTCCTCACCATCGTCAGCCGGCGACTCGAGGTCACGCGCGACCCGGCCGAGATCACGAAGATGTATTGGGAGAAGGCGCGCGTGCTTCGCGAGAAGGGCGATCCCGACGGCGCGCTCGAAGCACTCGAGCATGTCACGACGCTCGACCGAGACCACGTCGGCGCGCTCGCTCTCACGAGCGAAATTTTCATCCGTCGCGGGATGTTCGCCGAAGCCGCAGACAAGCTCGCGCGTCTCTCACGTGTCGAAAAGGCGCCGCCGAAGAACCGCGTCACCGCGGGTATCGGTGCCGCGGACATCTACGAGAACAAACTCGGGCGCCATGATCTCGCCCTCGGCGTGCTCCTCGGGTTGAACGAAGCGAGGCTCACGACGTTGCCGGTTCGCGAGCGGCTCGCACGCACCGCAGCACGCGCCGGATCGTGGGACGAAGCAACACGCATTCTCGAGGAGCTCATGATCGAGCGACCCGAAGCGGCCGGACGCATCGAGGCGGCTCGCCTCGCGATGGTCATCCATCGCGATCGCCGCGGCGCTCCGGAAGCCGCACTACCGGCCGCAACGAAACTTCTCACCGAGTCGCCGTCCGACGGCGAGGCGCTCGATCTCGTCGTTGGCCTCGACGCGGCCGTAGACGGGCGCGCGGCCTTGCTCGAACGCGGCCGAGACGCGCTCTTGTCCTCGCTCGGGCACGCGCCGGACGACGCGGTGGCGGTTCGACGTCTTGCACGCGTGGCAAAGGAGATCGGCGACGCGGCACTGGAGCAGTCGGCGCTGTCATGCGTCGTGGCGCTCTCGGGCTCCGACGGCGCGAATGAACAGAGGATCGCCCAGCTCTCGAAAGAAAACTCACGCGTGCCGCGCGCGGCATTCAGCGAATCCATGCTCAAGGAGATCGTTGCGCCAGGAGATGACGGGCCCATCGCGGATCTCTTCGCGGTTCTCGGCGCAACGCTGAGCGAAGCGCTCGGACCGTCGCTCGCCACGCTCGGCGTTCATCCGAAGAGGGACCGCATCGAGCCGCGCGCGGGGCTCGCGCTCCGGACCGAGATCGCGGCATGGGCGAGTGCGTTCGGCATCGCTGCGTTCGACCTTTACGTCGGAGGTAAAGATTCTGCCGGCGTGCAGGGAATCGCGGGCGCAACGCCGGCCGTGGTGGTCGGCACCTCGGTCAACGCACCGCTTTCGCCGACCGCACGAGCACGGGTTGCGCGCGAGCTCTACGCCGCTACGCGCGGAACGACGGTGACGCGGCAGCGGAGCGACGCGACGATTGCGGCCATCGTCGTGGCTGCTTGCAACCTCACCAAGGTTCGCATCGATCATCCACCGCTCGCCATGCTCGCAGAGGTCGAGAAGGCCATTGGCAAAGCCCTATCGCGAAAGACGAAGGCGCAGATCGAGCCCATTTGCAGGGCGATCGCCGCCAGTCATGGAGAAGCGCGAGAGTGGGCGGCGCAGACGCGAGCTTCGCAGGCGCGCATCGCAGCGGTTGCATCGGGCGACGTCGCTGCCGTGCTCGATGACATGCGCGACGACGCCACGGCTTCGCATGGCGCGATTGCCACCGGCGATCGCCAGACACGTGAACTGCTTCGTTTCGTTCTCTCGCACCCGTATTTCAATGTGCGGCGCGCACTCGGACTAGAGAGCTGACGATGAGCGACTCCGACGACAAGAAGCTGTTCGAGGGGTTCGGCGACGTGGATTGGGACGCGGCGCTCAACAAGTTGGACAAGGAATCCAAGGCGCCCGAGGCTACGCCTGACGCCAAGCCGCTGATCACCCCGATCGACGAGGCCAAGGAGCCTTCCGAGGCGCCTCAACCGAACCACGACGCAGAGAAACCCGACGTGGCTTCGGAAAAACCGCCAACAGAAGCTGCATCGGGCGACACCGCGACCATGCCGCCGCGATACGCGAGCGTCCCGACCATCATCGCCGTGCAACCACCAAAGAGTCGGCCGCCCCTCCCCATCCTTTCGGCGGAGTCGCCGCCATCACCGCGCTCGAGCATTCCACCATCTCGACGAGGAGGTTTGAGCCAGCTCTTCTCGCGAAGCTCGCCGTTGCCCCCGCATCCGGCAGAGCAATCAGTGCCTCCCCCACTTGCGCCGACCGCTCCGGACCTCGTCCCAGACCACGGCGCAGACCACGAGTTGGTGCCTGCCGAGATTGTGGCCGCACTCCAGACCGACGCGGCCCCAGAAGAGCACGCGCAAGAGCACGCCGCGCCACCGTCCGCGCAAGAGTACGCCGCGCCACCGAAAGAAGAGCGCGAGGCACCTCGCTGGGTAGACGACGCAGGAGCAACCGAGCTCCGAAACCGCGCCGAATGGCTGGAGGAGGAAGCGCGGGCCATGCGCGATCCGACCGCGCAGGCTCGCACGCTGCTCGCCGTGAGCGAACTTCATGCACTCTGCAATGACCGCGAACGCGCGCATGCCTTGGCAGACGAGGCGCGCGAGCTCGCGCCAACCGTGGCACTCGCATGGAGACAGACGCGACAGCTCTCGCGCGCATCTCACGAAGATCTCGCCGCTCTGCTGGATGCGGAAACTGCGTACTCGCCAACGCCTGCTTCGCGAGTGCACGCAACGCTCCTCGCCGCGGACATCCTTCGTGTGCACGGCCGTAGAGAGAGCGCCATCGAACGCTGGAACGTTGCACGCGAAGTCGAGCCCGCAGATGTGCGCGCACCGGTCGCGCGGTCGGCGCTCGCGCTCGCGCAGAGCAACCATTCGGTTGCGCGCTCCGATCTCACCGAGAACCCGAAGCTCCATTTGCTCGATCGCGCAGTGGCAACGGCGCTCGCGCTCCGCGGCGCGAGCCAAGCCGGCGTCGACACCGATGCGATGATCATCAACGACGGTCTGCGGCGAACGCGCGTCGCGCTCGAAGCCAGTGACGCCAACGCCGCAGCGCAATCGGCGGCCGAGATCGCCGCCGAACCCTCGGTTGCGAAGGCAGCGTTGTGGCTATCGGCGGCGTTCGGCGCAACGCACCGGAACTCGCGTCGCAACGCGGCGAGCGCGCTGAAGACGCTGCTCGACGAAGGCGAGTCGGCGGCGCGAAGGCAGCTCGCGGCGCGAGGCATCGAGCTCGGTGACGCGGAGCTCGTCGAGATCGCTCTCGTCGGCAACGACGCGTTCTCGCCCGCCGAGCGCGCGGCGCTGCTCACACTCATGGGCAAGGACCCAAGCTCCGTCCTCGAACGCGAGAGTGAGTCACTGCCGCCGCCGCTGCTGGATGCGATTGCGGCGGTCTCTGCGGAAGGAGCGGACACCGCGGCGCGCCCGGCACGCACGTCCGGTGAGCCGAAGACGCGCGCGCTCGCGACGCTCGGTCGCCTGCTCGCCGCGAAGGCGGAAGTTCGCGCGGTAGACGAGGTGCTCGCAAAGCTCCCCATTCCGCTCGATTCCTCGGCCGCAGGAGTCGCCATCGAGATGGCGATTCGCGACGGACGCGCAGCCGCTGTCGGCGAATCGCTCTCACACTTCCCCGCAGATCAACAAGGAGCGGAGATCGGTCGCTACCTTGCGGCTGCCCTCGTTGCCGAACGCGCAGCACAGCCCGCAGACGCGGTGCGTGCATGGAGCAAAGCGCTCAGGCACGGCGGGGCGCACGACGGCATCGTGCGCGCCCTTGCCAAAGTCGACAAAGGAGTGGACCTTCCGACGTCGATCTTGGGCGTTACCGACGCCATGCCCGAAGGTGTTCCAAAGGAGATCCTTCGGCTCGAAGCGGTTGCGCGGGGCACGCCCGACGACGCACGCGCCGTCTCGCTCCTCGAGCAAGTGCACGCCGGCGCCGCGAGCCTCGGTATCGCGGAGTTCCTCCTCGAACATCTCGCCCGCAAACATGGCAACGGCGGCGAGGCGCTCCGTTGGGTGGAGGAGCAACGTACCTCGGCAACCGATCCGTTCGAGATCTCCCTCGACGCCGTACGCGAGGCGCTCCTGGTCGCCGACAGCGATGCCCCGCGCGCGAGTGCCCGACTCCAAGAGGCGCATCGCGCGCACCCGGACGACGTGGCGCTGCGCGAGCTCTTCGAGCGACTCGCGACCGAGCCGCCCACCGATTGGGGACAATGGCGCGAACGCCGCGCCGAAAAAGCAACAGGGCTCTGTCGCGCGCTCTTGTTCACCGAAGCGGCGCTCGACTACGAGGCCGCCGGCAACGACGACGCCGCCCTTCGCGCGGCGACGAGCGCACGCGAGGCGGGTGACAAGGGACTCTCTTCGCTGATCGCCGAGCGCGCAGCCATCGCGAGCGGAGCGACGCGCGAGATGACGGGGAAGCTCGCCGCTTTTGCAAAGGCGACCAACGATAGGACGGCGCGGCGCGAGGCTTTCGAGAGGCTCGCAGACATCGAAGCCTACGGGCACAAAGACATCGCTGCCGCGCACAAATGGCATCGATCGGCGCTCGAGATCGCGCCTCTGTCGAAGCCGAGTCTGCGTTTCGTCGAGCATGCGCTGATGACCCAAGGCAACGAGAACGAGCTCGACTCCATCTTCGAGCAGATCGCGTTCGCATTGGATGGAACCGGCGATGGCGAAGCAGCGGGGCACATGCAGCTCGCGGCCCATCTGCGCTCGAGAAGATCAGGATGGGACCGGACGAGCGACTTGGTGCGTCTTGCAAACAGGCAGCCGGAGCCGTCGCTGTGGGCGATCCGCGCGCTCCACACACACGCCCGCGCGCAGCGGGACGAAGAGACCGTCCTCTCGACCGCCATGCAGCTCGTCGGGCGCACGCAGAGGCCGGCGGAGCGCGCCACATTGCTCTTGCGTGCGAGCGAAGCCGCAAACCACCTCGGACGCAACGACGAAGCGCGTGCCCACCTCGAGCAAGCTGCGAACGAAGATCCTGGCGACGTGATCACGTGGGGACTTCTCGCCGAGATGCGCGCCAACGCGGGGGAGATGGAAGCCAGCGCGGACGCTTACGAGAACCTCGCGCGCACGAGCTCCGTGCCTAACCACCAGCTTCTCGCCTGGTATGACGCTGCACGCGTCTGGCTCGAGCAAGTCTCCGACGTCGAGCGCGGCATGAGCGCGCTCGAACAGTGCGCCGAGATCGACGCGACCTATGAAGACGTCTTCGATCGCCTCGCGAAGCTCTATGCGGAGCGCGGGCTCGACGCCGAGCTCGCAAGTCTTCTCGAGCGGCGGCTCGAAAAAGTGTACGACGACGGCGAGCGCGTCGCGCTGGAGGTGGAACTCGCGCGCGCGATGCTCGAGATGGGCGAACTCGGCAAGGCAAAGCACTCGCTCGAGAGCGCGCTCGATCGCCAACCCGATCACACGACAGCCCTCAGTGCGATGGCGGAACTCTGCGCGAAGGAGGGCGACTGGGCCGGCGCGGAGCAAGCCTATGTCAGACTCGCACGCCTTCTCCCGACCGATGACGAACAGCGCGCGGTCTACGAACACCTCGCCGAGATCTACGCCGTGCACACGGTCAATCTCTCGCGCGCGGAAGTCGCTTATCGCGAGGTCCTCAAGCGCGCCCCAAGTGACGTTGCCACACGCGAAAAGCTCATCGAGATCTACCGGCGTCAGGGCAACGTTGCGCAGGCCGTCGCGGTTCAGCAGGAGCTCGTCGCAGAGGCAACCAACCCCGAGCTTCGTCTCACGAAACTCATGGAACTCGCACGAATCTACGAGGTCGTAGGACGCGACGCACGCCGGGCGGAGCAGGTGCTCGAGTCTGCGCGGCGCGAATATCCCTCGTCGGTCGTTGCCCTGCGCACGATGGCCGAGTTCTACTCGCGGCAGCATCAGATGCCGGCCATGCAGATCTTGCTCGATCGCGCTGCCGGCGACGCGCGTCGCGCGTTGACTGCCGGACGTTTCACGCCCGAGGTCTTCGAAGTGTTGAACGCAACCTATGAGTTGCGCGGCAAGAAGGACGCCGTGCGTGTGGTCACCGCGACGATCGCCGCCGTCGAAGGCCGCTCGCCTACGTTGATCGCAGGGGCTGATGCGCGCGCGGTCGACCCTCGCCTCGATGATCTCCTTGCGCCGGAGATCCTCTCACCAGCCCTACGCGCGCTCTTGCTCTGCGCCGGAGAAGCGCTCGACACCGTTTCCCTGGTCGATCTTCGGGCGCTGCACGCGACGCCGCTCGTCCCGGGAACGCCACTCGGAACGACCATCGGCACGATCGCCACGGTCGTCGGACTCGGTGCCTTGCAGATTCTCGTCTCACCGCAGCTCGCGCGCGTGGCGATCCCACTCTCGTCGAATCCGCCAAAGCTCCTCGTCGGCGCGGAGCTGCTCGAGGTTCCGAAGGAACCAGCAACGACGTTCATCATCGTGCGTGCGCTCAAGATGATTCATGCACGCACTTCCGCACTCTTGCGCGGTCAACCACGAGATGTTGCCGTCCTCATGTCGGCTCTCTTTACGACGTTCAACCCGCACTACAAGGCACCGGGGATCGATTCGCGATGGATCACCGAGATTGCGCGACAGATCGGATCCGCCTTGCCGCGCAACCTCGATCGGAACGTCGGTCTCATCGCACTCGAAGCTGCCGGGACGTTAGGCACGCACGCGAACCTGGTTTTATCTGGGGCAGTCGCTTGGGCCAACCGCGTCGCCCTGATGACCGTCGGAGATCCGGCGGTCGCGTTGGATGCCGTGGCGTGGACCCGCGGGGAAGGCGGCGCTCCCAAAGACGCCGAACCGCGCGCCGCTTGGATCGGCTACGCCGCGGAAGCGCGCGATCTCATGATGTTCAGCGTGACCGACGCGTATATCGCCGCACGAGCCATGCTCGGCCTCGGCTGACCGCGTTTGCTAACCTGCTGCTGTCTCGAACTCGTAGCGGATCTCGCCGGTTTCGTCCGTTTTGTACCCGGCAACACGATCGAGAGCAGTTCGGAAGCTTCGCGATTGCGCGACCTCGCAGACGCCTACGACGCGCGGATCACCGAGATGTTCGGCAAAGAGCAGAAGGTCGTAGGACTCCTCCGCGATCGGGTAGAACCGAAGTCCGACGCGTTCTGCCCATGCTGCCGTCGTCAGCGCGAGATCAGCCTCACCGCGAACGACGGCGCACACGGTGTCGCGATGTGATACATGCACGGTCGTTCGAGCCTCGAGCTTGCGAAGCGTTAGACGCGCAGCAGCGATTGCTCGATCGAAGTGCTCTCGCACGCCGGCAGACGGAGGGCGCAAGGCCAAACGTCGCCGAGCGATGTCACCGAGAGACCGAACGCGGAGCGATGCGGGATGCGCAAGGCCCACTTGCCGGCGTACGAGGTGGATGCGAGCGAGCCGCGTTGCCTCGATACGCGCGGGAGGTTTGTCCGCGTGGTAGCCGGCGAGGAGGATGGCCTTCGTCTCCAACTGCGCGAGCGCCGTCTGCCGGTCGGCCTGGATGAACCCCACGAGCGGCTTGTCGTCACCAAGGAGATGAGAGAGCAGAATCTCGACGACCAAGTCGCCGTTCGCACCGAGGAGCGGTGCAACCTGCTCATCGCCGCGCGCGCGAGCGGGCACAGCGACGACCTGGTCGCGCCGCGCTGACCATGCGAGGACTTCTTCCCGCACGAAGCGCCATTCGCTTCCGACGCGTCGTCCAGGCAATCCTTGGTCGAGCAATCGGTAGACGTGCTTCGGATGCACGCGAAGAAGTTCGGCAACTTCGACGGTCTTCAGGAGGTCATTCACGGGCCACGCGTCCTCGTATCACGGTTCCCACATGCATCGTGAGTTGCGGCAAATCAATTACCTAATGTTCCTTTATGATACCTATTGTTACTTATGATGACTCCCTGGAAATTCCCTCGTTTTCTCCCGATCCTCACCTTCACGGCCTGCGGGTTGCTCGCTGCTTGTGGCGGGAGTCAATCCGTGCAATCCGACGACTCGCCTGTCGATTCGGACGTGCAGAGGGCAAGCATCGTCTCACTCGTCTATGGCACGTCGTCCGTCCCGGTCGACCTGACCACGTTTCCAACACAGGACTACAAAGGGACGGCCGTCGTGCCGCTCACCACTGTTTGGTCCGCAGGGGCGCTGAAGGACGCGAGCGCACTTCAATTCGACTTCGAAGGTGACGACGGCTTCCATCCGACGTCGAGTCCGAATTGCACGAGTTACATCACGTCCGAGCAGCTCTCGATGGGCTACATCCTTCCCACGACACGCTCGCTCGTCTGGGATGACTCCCTTGGCTTTCCAGGTTGCTACAGCGTGAGCAACGTCGCGAAGATCATCGGGCTCGATTTAGAATGAATCGTGTGAGCGCGGCGGCGGCGTTCGCGCTCGCGTCCCTTGCTGCGCGAACGAGTCAGGCCAACGAGGAGACGAGCACCGAAGTTGCGCCTGACTCCACGCCGCCAACCGAGATTGTCGTCATCGGTCGACCTCGTGAAGACCGCGGCACGGTCGTCTCGGTCATGAAGGAGAAAGAGATCGAGCGGCTCGGAGCAACGAACGTGGGTGAAACCCTTGAGCGACTCCCTGCGATCAGCAGCGGGAATGGCGCCCGCGGCGAGCGTACTCTCATACTGCGTGGCTTCGACCAACGCCAGATCGCAGTCTTCATCGACGGAGTGCCTGTTTACATGCCCTACGACGGGCAACTCGATCTGAGCAAGTTGCCCGTGGACATGGTCGAGCGCATCACGGTCGTGAAGGGATCCGGATCGCTGCTGTATGGACCGAATGGTCTGGGAGGCGCCGTCAACATCACCACGCGCGAATCAACGGCGAGTCCTTCGCTGACACTGAAGACCGAAACGGCCCCTTTTAGTGCAACGCGTGCGAGCGCCGTAGGCAGCGCATCGTTCGGACCCATCAGCGGTGTCGTTGGCGCAGCGGCGGAAAACGTGCGTTACGTGCCGCTATCGCGCAGCTTCACGACGTTGCCAAACCAAGAGCCCGGCCGTCGCGACAACTCGGACCGGCGGGATATCAGCCTCGCATCGAAGGTGATCTGGAACGTCTCCGACTCGCATCGCGTCATGCTCTCCGCATCGCGCTTCGGCGGCGTCTTCGGCGTTCCCCCGGCAACGCGTGATTTAACCGTTCGCTACTGGCGATGGACAGACTGGGAGTCGTCGTCGCTCGGCCTAAGTCACACCTACCGCGGTGAACACTTCGAGACCGAGGAGGTCGTCTACGCGGGCATGTTCTCCAACACGCTCGACTCGTACGACAACGCACGTTACGCATCGCAGCTTCTGCCGCGCGCGTTTCACAGCATCTACGACGACATGTCCCTCGGTGGCTTCGCGCGGACGAGGAACATCATTCCTTTGGGCAGCCGGCGACAACTCGACGTGAGAACTTGGACCGGCCTAAAGCACGATTCCCACGAAAGCAGTGGGAGTCCTGGCCAGGACACCGCCAAGGTGTCGACGAACATCGTGACCACATCGGCGCAGGCTGATCTCGATGTCGTGCCCCAGTTGCTTCGTGTTGCATCAGGCGTTCAGTTCGACGCCGAGTTGCCCGACACACCTCCCTCGGGTCCGAAACCAAATGCTGCCGCGGCGATCGGTCCTCTCGCATCCATCAGCGTCACGCCGGCGCGCGATTTCAGCATCACACTCAGCGCCGCATCGAGGACGCGCTTCCCAACTCTCCGAGAGCGTTTCAGTACAGTCTTCGACGCCAACGAGCCGAACCATCTGCTCGCCCCGGAGCACGCCTGGAACTTCTCCATCGACGCCGCAACTCGACCAACTCGCACGATGCGACTCGCCGCCGGATTGTTCGACTCCGAACTCCGGGATCTCATCACGTCAGTCGTCGTCGCGCCTCAGATCAATCAATTCCAGAACGTGGGTCATGCACGCTTCGCAGGCGCCGAGATGGAGTTCACATGGTCACCAGTTCAATGGCTCGAGGTCCTCGCCGGAGCCATGATCATGCGCGCCCGCAGTGGCGACGCGCTCGATCAGCCGGTGGCTTATCGTCCCAAGAGCAAAGGGCTCGTCGCAATTACGGTGACGCCTTGGTCCACCGTCTCGCTCACAGGTGTCTTGCGGCATGTCGGTGAGCAAGACTTTCAAAACCCCGACACAGGTGTGTGGGGTCGCCTCGGCGCTTATCAGCTCTTCGACGCTCGCGCGGAGTGGCGTTTTCATCCGATGATGCGCGTGTGGATCCGCGCGCTCAACGTCACCGACGCGAACGTCGAAGCGCACTACTCCTTCCCCGAACCGGGACGAACCATCTTCGTCGGCTTCGGAACGCAGGTTGGTTCATGAAGGTCACCGAGTCGAATCGCTTCTGGGGTTACGCGGCGGCGTTCGGCGCGATGTGGGGCGCGCTCGAAGTCACCGTTGGTTCGTTCGTTCACGCGCTCAAGATACCGTTCGGGGGTACGTTCCTCGCTGCGTCGGGCGCGGCGCTTCTCCTTGCGCTCCGAACCATCTACCCGCGGCGCGGCGTGCTCGTCGCGGCCGGGCTCGTCTGCGCAGGCATGAAGATGCTCTCGCCTGCAACTACCATCGTCGGCCCCATGGTGGGCATCATGGTCGAGTCCATGCTGATCGAGCTCGCATGCTTCGTCTTCGGTGCGAACCACGTGACAGCCGCAATCGGTGGTGGCCTCGCCACGCTCTGGGCGATCTCGCAAAAAGTGATCACGCAGATCGTGCTCTAC
>WQYX01000032.1 GCA_009781005.1 Polyangiaceae bacterium
CCCACCGTCAAGCCCCGCGTTCGTCATCACGGATGGAGAGCCCGATGCGTAACGAAAGGCGCACGTCGGGTTCGGTGAAGGGCACCCGGAAACCTCTCGGCGTGAGCCGAGGATGGCGCCGGGGGCCTATTCAACGCCGGCCTCCCGGCGCTTCCCACCTCCGCGCGCTCGCTTGGCCTGAAGACGACTACAGCTTTGGCATTTCTACCCCGATCGCGCTCCACACAGCGAGAACGAAGAGGCGTTCCGATTCCTCAACAAAGTACACATGATAATGCGTTCGTTGGAGAAGGAGTCGCCTCACCACTCTATAAGTGCGCCTGCTCGGGTTCGCAGTTCCGCGATGATCTGCGCGGCGGGCACGGTGCGGCCCGCCCTTGCATCTTCGAGACGCGTTCAAGGGACCGATGGAGCGCAGTGCGCTCCGCGTCGTCGAGATCATCCCCCCGTTTGCTAGCATCTCATCGAGCGGCACGAGCTCGACAACCTCACCTCAGACAAATCCGTTGGCTCATCGAGCACGAGGCGTCCTTTTTCATGTGAGCTTTCAGGGCTGCATGGTCATTGAAGTCTACTCCTTTTGATCTTCCGTTGCCGCTTGAAGCTCGCTGCGGGCGACATCCTGTCGCTCCATCGAGGCGCGAGCTCCAAGCCTCGCGGTGCGGGCGAAGTTGGAGCTCGCGGGTGGTGAGGTTAGTTCCAGAGACGGGAGACGATTGAGATCACGTTGCCCGCGAATGACATGGCAGGAAAGAGAACGATGATCCGCCCGTCTTTCTGCACGCCTGTTCTTGCCGTGTACTCCGTGAACGCCAAATAGCCCGACGGCAGAGGGATTGTCACGTTCCCGTTCGTACCGAATGACATGTCGATCACACCCACCGTTGTGAAACGCGAGACGATAGATTGGAGGCCGTCGACGGAGTTGTGGCCCACAAGAAGACGACTTTGATCGTCGAGGGAGAGACCTGGATACGCCGTGCCAACCGCCAATGCACCGTAGTTGCCAAACGTCGTGTCGATAGCTCCATATGTGGTAAAGGCGGTGATTGAGTATGAGTAATGAGAGGGTGAGACGCCGGTATACGTTGCAAGCATTGAGATGACTCGACCATCGGGAAGAAGTTGCAACCCGTGTGGTGTTATGGATGATGTTGACGGATTTATTGTTCCTGGACTTGGGAAGGTTATCTGCCCCGGTGGTGCAGTCGCATCGCCCGCACCAAAGGACGTATCGGGAAGAGTACCGTTGGCCAAGACCTGCAGAAGGCCGTAGCCACTGCTGGCGGGGGTTGCGTCCGTGGCGTTAGTGCTGTAAGTGCCAATCATCACAATTCTGCCATCCGGTCGCACAGCGACACCATATGGGATAGAGGAGTCCTTGCCCGTGAACTTCGTGCTTTGGGCACCTCGATTGCCGAACGTTGTATCGATTTGTCCGTCGTTCGTAAGTTTCTCAATGCCCATTACCTTGGCGCCTGCCGTGGTCGTGGCATCAAAGACCATGAAGATGTGTCCGTCCGGAGCAAGCGTCGTCGACTCAAGGGTTCCGACCGTCGTTCCAACTGGAGGATTGAGGGGGACCGAGTCTTGGTTTGTTCCATCGGCGGCAGTCCTGCCCGACCAGCAGATGAGGCGGCCATCCGGAAGGGCCATGCAATAGTGAGACGCCAGAACGGTGCCGTTAGTGCCGTAAGTCGTGTCGAGTACACCATCCGGGCTGATTCGCGCGGCGGCTCCGGACCCGCTAAAATTACCTAATAACAAAACGGAGTCGTCGCTTAGCACGAAGACGGCGTCCGGGCCCATTCCCCCTCCCCCAAATACATCAATGAGGGAACCATTCGTTGCAAACGTAGTATCCAAGCTTCCCGCTGGACCGCGCACGAAGAGTGGCAAATCCGCTCTCCCATAGGCTGTTGCATCGAGTGCATGCCCTTCAATCCATGTGTTGTCCAAAGCTCCTTGAGGTACATCCTGTGAAACGGTGATCTGGAGTTCTCCGGAGTCTGTGCCTCGGACAATGGTCAGTGGGTTGGCAGCCACCCCTGAGGGCGCGTCCTTGAGGGCCACGGAAATATCACTCTTTTTGGGTCCACTGCGTGTGAGAGTGATAGGAATGGTGGTTGTTGTTCCTTGAACCAGACGCGGAATCGTCCCGATGTTGAAGGAGAATACTTCATCTGGGTTCGGCGGGGTTGCAATCACCCCGGTGCTCCCAGCATCCGATTCCACCGCGGTGAACTTGGCGCAACCGGCGCCAGCAGCAAGAAGGATGGAATAGCAGCACCCGGCAGCAAGCAAGGTGAAGAGAACAGATTTATGAGAGCGACGCATTTTTGGCCTCCGTGGTCAAGACGACCGACTTCAACACCCCCCAAATCGGATCAATTGCTCCGGGGGTTGCTCAGTTTTCGATTTTAAATTGCAACGGTGCGGCTTGTCGAGATACATCCGGGTGCCGCCGCCCACAAAACGAGTACGCGCCGCCCCGTGTGGAACGCTGCTCGTGTGAGTGACAGCGTCGCGTGTGCGCTACACATGACGCGGCGCGCCAAGTGCGTTTCCTCACAGTCAGCCCCCCGCACGCTCTGGTCCGAATCGTGCGTACGTGGCCCGACGTTTGATGTCAACGCCTTCACAAACCGGCTTCTGCGTGCTGGAAGACAGCCGGGAAGCGTTGCTGTTCAATGCGCACACAGGCGCGTATTTCCGGCTCACGGCTCGCGCAGCAGGCTGGGAACTGCCGCTTCGAAGAGCGGCGATCGCCGGCAAATCTACGCTTGCCCACATGCACGCACTCGCGACCGCGAAGTCATGGGCGGAGGCGTTCGACCTCGCAACGAGACTCGCTCTTCTCCCCGTTTACGAGGTTTACCTACCCGCGACAGCGGCGTCGCTAGGGCGTGCAATTCATGACGTGACGGCAACTCAGCCGTCTTGAACTGATTTGTGGTGAATGATAATAGACAGGGTGGTGGACACATGACACATCGAAGCTTCTTACGCGTTGACCTTTTTTTGGCACTTTCTGGGCTCGTGGGCGTAGCCGCGTGCTCCAACGCGGCGCCGTCGGCGCCCGCACAGGCGCATCAGGAGACCGTCCGAAGCACGTCGGCAGCCCTCGACTTGATTGGCGCGACGACGGGGCTGTTCCCGACCGGTGTCGACATTGACGGAGTAACCCGGCTTACGGATGGGGTCACGGACCCGCACTACGCTTGCGACGACGGCAGTGCGTTCGCCATTGATAAAGACCATAACGTAACGACGGGCGTCATCCACGTCTGGGCCGATCCTCCCGATCCGGGTACGTGGATCAGTTGCACGCCAGATACGAACGGTGCGGGAGACACAACGTTTCAATACACAACGACGCTTACCGTACCCGCGGGCATTCCAGCATCAACAATTGAGGTGAGCGGCAGTTGGGCATGCGACAACGAGTGCTGGATTGTGGTCAATGGCAACTCCGTTGTTGGCTCGTCTGACGCCCCTGCTAAAGCAGGCGATTCTTGCTATGCCACCATTGACCAGGACACCGACAAATTCACAATTCCTGCTGGAACGTTCCAGGATGGGGAGAACACAATCACGTTCGTTGTTTTCAACGGCGACCCCGCTAACCCGGACCCAACTGCCAATCCCACTGGTCTTCTCGTTAGCAACCTCACGGTGACCGGCGGGTGCACGGCGGACGCTAACTGCGGAGATGGGAATTTCTGCATTACGGATGATGCGAATGCGCAATATCAATACTGCGCGCCGACGGTTGCGAATGGTGAATCGTGCACGAAAGACTCCATGTGCACGTCGGGTGTTTGCGATAACGACAGCCTCTGCGGATATGCCAGCGGTGGATCCTGCGACAAAGCAGGAACAACTTGCCGTTCTGGCGAGTGCAGCACGAATGGCACGTGCCTCATTGATGGAACCTGCGCAACCGACGCTGACTGCGGAAGCGGGAAGTATTGCAATACCAGCAACACCTGCGTGGTGCAGCACACGAATGGGGACGGACCATGCACGGATGACAACGCGGCTTCCATGTGCGTGAGCGGCGTTTGCGGCACGGACAGCAATTGCGGATACCGGGATGGCGCTTCATGCACTGGGAACAACCAGTGCCGGCCGGGCAGCTTCTGCGGGGCTGACGGCACGTGCATTCCAGCGGCAAATTGCAACGTGGATGCAGACTGCACGGATCCGCTCACGCCAACGTGCAACACGAATACGGACAAGTGCGAAGCAGCCCCCACTGAGGACGATGCAGGAGCGACCCCTGGTACGGGGACGGATACAGGTTCGGATGCGTCTACAACGAACAACGCCAGTCTCGGTGGCGGTGGTTCGTCGTGCACAGTGAGCTCGGGCGCTCAGCATGGTGCTGGGGTCAGCTCGGTACTTGGTTTTGCAGCGATTGCATTTTTTGGTTTGTTGCGTCGCCGCCGTGGATAGGAACTATTGGTTTGGGGGGTTGTTGGAGGTCATACCTATGGGATATAGAAACTTGCTTCGTGGGAATCTTCTCTTGGCACTCTGTGGGCTTGCGGGTGTGACCGCGTGCTCCGCGTCGTCGTCAACGGCGCATCAGGAGGTAACGAAAACAACATCATCAGCCCTCGACTTGGACCCTGCGACGCTGAAGCTGTATCCGACAGGCGTTGACGATGGCGGCAAGACGCTTGCAAATGGGGCTTCCGATACACACTACGCGGTCTCAGCCCCAGATGGGAATGATTGCACAGGTGATGTTAATGGTAATGCGTTTGCTATTGACAAAACCATAGTTCAGGCCGTCGGAACCTGGTACACCCCTAACCCTCTGACCACATGGATCAGTTGCTCGTCGGATACGCAAGCTATAGGAGACGCAACGTACCAATACGCAACGAAGTTCACCGTACCTGCAGGTATTCCAGGAAAGACGGTTGAGGTGGATGGCTGGTGGGCGTGTGACAACGCCTGCACAATTGAAGTCAACGGTAATGCGGTCGTCCCTGATGCGGTGACTAAGGGAACCATGAATGGGGTTAGCAGTGAGCACACCTCGCTCGTCCAGTTCACAATTCCTGCAGGAAACTTTAACGATGGGGAGAACACAATCACGTTTTTTGTTTACAACGGTGATCCTGGCAAACCGGATGCGAACCCCACCGGCCTTCTCGTAAGCGATATCACGGCAACCGGTGGGTGCAAGATAGACGACGATTGCGCAGGCGGGACTTGCAATGTCGACACCGGCATTTGCACGATGGACGCGCAGCTCGACAACGGCTTGGGACCGTGCGCAGCCGACACGGCTGCTGCCGATTGTAAGTCACATGTTTGCGACGCCGACAACCTTTGCGGATATGCCAGCGGCGGATCATGCACGGCCGACACTGCAAAGACGGTTTGCCGATCTGGCATGTGCAATGCGGATGGCAAGTGTCTTACCAACGAACAATGTTTGGACGACACACAGTGCAATGCCGATACGCAGTGGTGCGATACAACAACGAACACGTGCACGGCGAAGCTGGATAACGGCCAGGATTTGCCAGGTCAGAACACGGATTGCACGGACGAAACTGGTGCGCGCTTCTGCAAGACCGGTGTTTGCGACACAACTGACCGCGCGTGCGGACTCCTGGATGACAGCCCGTGCGGGAACGCCAGCCAGTGCCGCACAGCGGACGACACCTGTGCCGATGACGGCACCGGTCAAATGGTGTGCACACCTCCGCCGCCTTGCAAGTCGGATGAAGAGTGCGCCGCAACTGGGCAATACTGCAATCTGGACACCGGGAAATGCGCGAATAAGATTGCCAATGGCAATCCCATGCCGAACGGCAGGACGTGTCCAGACGACGTAGTCGTTTGCGCAACCGCCACTTGCGGCGAGAAGGACAACACGTGCGGAGTTCCAGATGGCAACGCATGCACGCAAGACAGCGAGTGCCGCTCACCCAGCACCTGCACGAACGGCGTGTGCACAGCACCGGTAACGCCAGAGTGCACGTCGGATGACGGTTGCACGGATTCGGCAGCACCGAAGTGCAACCTGGAGACGCAGAAATGCGAGGCAGCCGCTGATGCTGGGGCGGATGCCGGGACAGACGCGTCGGTAACCGACAACTCCCCCCTCAACGTCCAAGGCAACGGTGTGTTGTCGTGCGCAGTGCGCGCAGGCACTCCGGGTGCGGCAGGCGCCGGCTCTGCTACCTTCGGTCTCGGCGCAATCGCGCTCGTCGGTCTGCTCCGAAGGCGCCGTAATCAGGCATCCTGAGGTGCGCGGGCGCGCCTAAGACGCGCCTAAAGTGCGATCGGGAAGAGGATTGGATGTCTTGAACGGACAGCCATCCTCTTCCCAGTCGGTTGTATGTGAGTTCTCATCCGGAAACGTCGTGACGCCGATCGACGATCTGCGGCGCGCAGTAGTTTCCGGATGGGGACGATGTAGGGGTGATTACACTTGTGAGCTTGCTTTGCAGGCGCCACGGGTTCTAATCTTGGCACGTTGCGGATGGACCGCCGGCATTGCACCAAAAGTTCCTTAGTGAGGTTTGCATCATGAATTATCGTCGTCTCGTATTTGCCTTCGCAGCCCTACCGCTCGCGTGCTTCGCGTACGCGTGTTCGTCGAGCAGCAACGACAACCCCCCGGACGAAAACATCACCGGGGAGGATGCCGCCACGGATAGCCCCAGCGAAACTCCGGACACCGGAGTTGACGCTGCTGACGCCGGCGACGCAAGCGACGCCGCAGACGCGAGCGATGCGGACGCGGATGCCGACGCAGAGGAGCCGCCGGTCGAGCCACCGGATGACGGCCTTGTCTCGTGCGTTGGTTTTGGCAACCCACTGACGGCCGACCCCCCGGCCGACGGCGCGGACTTCCCTGTCATCGACTCCGGCGACCCAGCAGCGGCAGTGACTAGGATTGTCACGGAGGGGGTGAACCTTGGGGACACGTTCGTCAATGGACCTCGTTACATTGAAGTCGGCGGAGTGGGGAAACTCGTATACTCAGAATTCTATCCGTTCCCGGCAGCCGGCGATCCTGCCTCGGGCGTATTCGTTGTCGATCCTAACGGCGACAATCGAACTCCCCTTCGCGCGGCGCCCGGCAACAGCGGCTTCCTTGGCAACGCCGTCGCAAAGGACGGCACGATCTTGTCGGTCCTGGTCACCAGTTCTTCTGCGGACCCCGATGACCCTAATGCAATCTACACGGGCAACATCTATCAACTATCTCCAGTAGACGGAACGAATGCTGGACCGCCGATCTCGACTGCTGTGCCGGGCGACCCCAATGGTCTCTCGAACGATCCAAAAGATCTCGTGGTCGGACCAAAGGGAGATATCTATTTTACCGATGCGCAGTTCCAAACTAACATGGCAGTAGCGACCGGGCTCTACCGCATACCACCTGGTGGCACTGCGACGCTGATCGCAACTCCAAACAACAATGGCTGGATTAATGGGATTGCGCTCTCGCCGGATACAACGAAGCTTTATACATCGATCTATGACAATACCAAGGTTGTCGTTTGGACCGTCAACGACGACGGGAGTGTGATGACTCCGTCCAAGGACTTGGTGGGAACGGTGGATGGCCCCGAAGCTCTCGCTGTTGACACAGCTGGCAACCTCTGGGTTGCAGAATCCGATGCCAATGGGGCGCAGAGCGGCCGCGTCGAGGTATTCACGCCTGATGGCCTTACGAAATACGGTGAAATCTCATTCCAGGATCAGCGCCCCACGGGCGTTGCGTTTGGTGGTGCGGATAACCAGACTCTCTTCATCACGACGGAGTTGGGCATTTATACATACCGCGTTCGCTGCGCCGGCATCCGGTAAGTAGTCTAATAGCAGCAACCTAAGAACAGCCGCGGGGCAGCGTTGATCGCGCTGCCCCGGTTGCTTTTGTGCGAGAAGACGACTACAGCTTCGGTGTTCGACCCCGACGTGCGCCCCACACCGTATAAATAGTGATTACTTCGCGTTCGCCGTCCACAACGTAGTAGACGTGCTGCGCGCTTGCTGGCAGCAGAATCCGGCGTACGATTCTGTCCTCGATGTATTGATATTCGAGCCCCAATGTTGGGTGCACCTTCAACTGATCAATTGCGGCTTGCAGCTCGTCGTCGAAGAGTGTTGGTGCGGCGGGTCGGTTTTCCCGCCACCATTTCGCCACCGCCTTCACACGCCGCTGTGCCCTCGGCGAAAAGCGGGCTTTCACTTCATCGCTCGCAGTTCGGCAAAGACGATATCCGCGTCAACGAGCTCGCCAGATTCTGCCTCAGCAATGGAGGCTTTTAGCTCCGCGTGAAGCGCCTCGCGCTCCTCGTCGTCGAGGTCGTCCCCCCGCTCGCTTAGCACCTCATCGAGCGGCACGAGCTCGACCACCTCACCCTCAGGCAGGTCTGTTGGCTCATCGAGCACGAGGCGTCCCATTTTCACGTGAGCTTTCAGCGGCTGCATGGTCATTGAAGTCTAGTCCTTGATCTCTGTTGTCGCTCATCCGAAGCGCGAGCTCCGAGCCTCGCGATGCAGGCGAAGTCGGAGCTCGCGGGCTTGCGCGGTTAGTTCCAGATGCGCGAGAGCACTATAACGCGTTGGAGCGTCGCAGTGCCGGGCGTCGCCCCTGATGCAATAATGATCCGCCCGTCCTTCTGTACACGTGCAGTGCATATCGCAGGATACAAAGAAAAGCCTATCGGAAGAGGGATGGTCGCAGTCCCGTTGGTTCCGAATGACGTATCAAGCACGCCAACGGTTGTAAAACGCGAAACGGACACGAGTGACCATGTGGCGCTTGTCACAAGGAGGCGGTTTTGATCGTCAAGGGAGATGTCTGGAAACCACGGGCTATTAACCGACAATGTGCCGTGGACGCCAAACGTCGTATCGATGTCTCCTAATACGGTAAAGGAGGTAATCGAATAAAGCTCGTTGGAGGCGCTGTCTTTGAGCGTTGAGATGAGTCGACCATTCGGAACGAGCTGCAAGTCTCGTGGTGTTATTAGTGACGCTGCCGGATTTGGGAATAACGCTCGCCCGGGCGTTCCCGCTTTTCCAAAGAATGTGTCGTAGGCGCCTTTGGCGGTGAGCTGCAAGATGGCGTAGCCGCTCTCGCCGGTTGCGGAATTGCCATAGGTTCCGATGATCGCAATTCTACCGTCCGGTCGCACGGCGATCTCCGTGCTCGTGAATGAGTCCATGCCCGAGAGGAGCCCCGCGGTCATAACACCTTGCTTGCCGAACGCTGTATCGGCTTCGCCGGTGTTCGTAAGTTTCGTGATTCCAATCATGTTGGCACCCACGGCGTTCGTAGCACTGAAAACCATGAAGGCGCCGCCGTCCGATGCAGATGTCATTGCCGGAATGGAAACGACCGTTATTCCACTTGGGGGATTGATGGGAGTGAATGAGCCATCCGTTGCTCCGTTGGCAGGGATCACGATGTATTGACCAGCGGATCCGATGACGATGCCGCCACTTGGAAGAAGTTCTACAGGGTTCAGCAATTTCTGAAACGAGACGGCCCCATTGTTGCCGTACGTCGTATCAAGCAAACCCTCTGGGTCGAGTTGCCTAACGCGGGTGCCACTGTTGCCCACTCCTATAATAGGGCTACCTACCACAAAGATTCGATCGTCGTTCGACACGAAAACATCGAACGGACTCGCCGGCACTCCAAATACGTCGACGAATTGGCCACCCGTCGCGAACGTCGTATCTAAGCTCCCCGATGGACCGCGCACGAAGAGGGGTAAATCCGCTCTTGCATAGGCCGTGGCGTCGAGTGCATGCCCTTCAATCCATGTGTTGTCCAAGGCTCCTTGGGGTACATCCTGTGAAACAGTGATTTGTAGATCTCCGGAGTCTACGCCTCGGACAATGGTCAGCGGATTGGCAGCCACCCCTGTTGGTGCTTCCTTGAGGGCCACGGAGATATCACTCTTTTTTGGTCCGCTGCGTGTGAGAGTGATGGAAATGGTGGTGGTTGTTCCTTGAACCAGGCGCGGAATCGTCCCGAGGTTGAAGGAGAATACCTCATCTGGGTTCGGCGGGGTTACGTATACGACTCCCGAGTCCCTCCGTCCGATTCCGCCTCGGTGAATTTGGCACAGCCGGCGCCAGCAGCAAAGATGGCGGAATAGCAGCACCCGGCAGCAAGCAAGGTGAAGAGAACAGATTTATGAACGCGACGCATTTTGAGCCTCCAGGGCAACACCCCCCTTTTTCGGTCTGATGGCTCCGGGGGTTACTTCAATTTTGATCTTAAACTGTAATGGCGCGGCTTGTCGAGACACTCACCACCGCCTCTGCGTACTCTCCGAGGTATGCTCTTATGGGTTTTTGGCCTACTGCATACCAATCTGTCGTACGATTTTGGAGTGGTCCAGACCCGACGATCATGATCGGCATCATAGATCGTAGGTCTGGTGCGAAGAACCTCCCGTTATGTCAATTGCAGGCCTCCTATGACTGCGAGCGACCAACTTCTCACGACCGGCAGCGAGCTTGACCTCCAGATCAGCGCCCTCCGTTTTCCGAACCAGTCGCCCCGTGCATCATGCACGCAGGAAGGCGCGCCTGATAAGCACGGGGCCGGCGCGTTCGAGCTAGCGGACACGCACTGGAATACTGGAATAACCAACGGACTCGTCAGCGATACGAGAATTGTACACAGCATATCTGGAGTCAAATTGAAGCGAAACTAGAAATTCAATTAATTCTGTGATTCGCCCTTGACTCTGTTGAGATGGCGCATCAAGGTAGTTTCCGCCGTCCATGCCACCGTGCCTGGAACCTCTTAATCCAACGTGTCTATCATCGAGTGGAGATGAACCATGAACACGACTTGTCATGAATTTCTTCGAGATACATTACGAATCACTGGGTTGGCATTTCCGTTGATCTTGCTGACCGCAACCGCTGCTCCCGCTTGCTCGGGATCGGACGCGTCTTCGGATGAAGAGGAGCCGTCTTCGGCGGAGAGTATGAGCCAGACGGGGACTCCCAATTGTTCCGCACTGATCTCCAGCCCCGTTTATCAAGTTATCAATCCAGCCACCAAAGCGAATTTGCTTACATCTTCGCAGAGTGAGGCAAGCAAAGCGGCTGCCTCGGGATTTACACAAAATCAGGGCACGCCGTTCTATGCGTCCATGGCGAGCGCGACTGGGCTCGTGGGCGCGCATCGGATGTTCAACGCCAAAAGCAACGACTCTTTTTGGACAATCAGTTCGAACGAAATCGCGTCTGCTGTCACGAATTACGGTTATGTCGATCAGGGCATCGGCTTTTACGTATCCGCCACAACGGCGAGCTGTGCGCAGCCCGTCTATCGTTTCGTATCCGGGGCAATGCACCGTTTTGCGGTAAGTCAAACGGATCAGGCTGCTCTTACGGCCGGCGGATGGAAGGCCGAAGGGATCATGTTTTATGGGGGGATCCCCCCGGTCGCCAACCCGCCCGCGCAAGATGCAGGAACGACCAACCCGCCCGCGCAAGATGCAGGAGTGGACAATTCATCCCCTCCAACGATTCCAGGTTACACACTGGTGTTCAACGACGAATTCAACGGGACGAGCATCGACCGAAATAATTGGGAGATCAACAACGGCTTCAACTACGCGAACGACGAGCTTGAATGTTATACGAATAGAGCGCAAAATGCTTATATCGAGAACGGCAGCCTAGTCATCCAGGGGCTCAAAGAGAACTATCAATGCGCCAATGCCTTAAATGGCAGTTACGCGGCCCAGTACACCTCTGCCAAGTTGGATACGAAGGGCAAGCACAGCTTCTTGTATGGCAAGATTCAGATGCGCGCGAAGCTGCCGTACGGCAAAGGCATGTGGCCCGCGTTCTGGACACTGGGATCCAATATTGATCAAGTAAATTGGCCTTCGTGCGGCGAGATTGACATCCTGGAGCTGATTGGTGGAGGCAAGAATGATTCGATTGCGACCTCCAACGTCCACTACCCGGTCAATGGCGGCAGCAATCCCGTCGCGGGGAGCCAATACTCTATCTCGCCCCAGACGTTCGCGAACGACTACCACATTTTTGCCGCGGATTGGGACGCGAATCAAATTCAATTTTCGGTCGATGGAAACATATATTATACCGTAAACATCAAAGGAGTGACCTGGCTACATAACCCTCAGTACCTCTTGTTGAATCTCGCCATCGGCGGAACTTGGCCTGGTAACCCCGACGCAACCACCGTCTTCCCACAAAAATATTACATTGATTGGGTGCGCGTGTACCAGGCGCAATAGCAGGCCCATGCGTGCACGTTCAATTCGGCGCGATGCACAAGCGAGACGCGCGGACGAGTCATAGACCGCTTTCAAGTTGACGCGAGGTTTCGAACCCCTCGAAGGTTGTTCCCGTCGTCTTTTCGCCGATTTCCATCGCATCGCTTCGTTGACCGAGTAGGCGTCCCCGTCACCGGGGGCGCCTCTCACAGAACCGGACAAGTGCTGTTCAATCCGGTTTTTCGGGACGGCGAGTTGTGACCCCCTGCCGCCGGTCGGTTGACGACCACGTGCTATCCCAAGGGCAGCGTGAGCTGCCTCGGGACGACCATGGGCTCGTAGTTCGAGCGCCACCTTTCCTTTAGCGAGACCAGTCCGCGCTCCGCGAAGTACGCGTTGCGCATAGCTCGGTCCACTGGTGAGTGTGGCTCAGCGCTCAGATGCACTTGCGCCCATCGTAGACGCTGCTCCACACGGTTTCTCCTCGCACCCCGAGCTCCATCAGCTTCCGAGCCATCACCAGCTTGCGTTTCCAGTCGGCGAACCCTCGATTCGCTCGCAACGGCTGTCGAACACGCTCTAAGCGCGCGCAACCGTCGCCGGATATGCGCGTCCAGGTTGCCAAGCATCCTTTCGATTCCCGTCGTGCAGATACCGAAGAGACCTACCCAATCGAGCAGATACACATTCAACTGCTTGATGCAGTTCTCAAGCGATCGGCCCCAGTTGCGTGGCGTCAACTCCCGGATTCGTGTGTCGATGCGTTCTTTCGACCGCCTCGACAACAGGCTTACAACTTTTTCGTCTCTTCCCCCTCCTTCGCTTCGACCACCAGTTCCCTTCGCTTCCACCAGACGGTTCATACAAGGCAAGCATGGCGAAGCCATGCTGGATGGGGCACCAACCGACCGCAGTCGCCGGCGCCTTCGGCGCTGTCGGCCCGCCTGCGGCGGGTCCTCAGGGCAGGCCCCACCGATGAGATCGCGTCAAATCGAAAGCGCTCTCGCTGCTTCCTGCATCGTGACGAAAGTATATCCCGCGCGGTGCCAGACATCGATGGCCGCGAGGATGGATTCGGCCTTGCGCGCAATCGGAATGCGGACGTCGGGCTGGTGCGGTTTGAGCGCCTCGAGACCATCCCCTGCATCGAGCAGGTCAATGCCATGGAGTTCCAGGTTGACGAGCGGCTCGCCCACGCACATCCGCGCAAGCAGGCTCGCACGGGAAGGGCCTGCAAGCGTGACGCTCGTGCCGATCAGGGGCAATCGCAATCCGCGCGTTACCTGAATAGGAATTTCGAGGATCCCTTGTCCGCGTTGATAATAGGGACGGCCCACGCGATAAGGTCTCGTCGGCGCAAGAAGAACTTTTGGCGTATCAACAATCGATCTGCTTTCGCGACCGCGTGCCGAAATAGCCGCAATTGCCAAAGTCTTCGCAGTCCAATACGCCGGACACGGGAACACGGACGCGTCGTAGCTCACGCCGAGCTCGGTCAAGACGTCGAAGACTTCGTCGGTGATGGTGTAGCCGGGCGCGCGAAAACCGACCGGGCGCGCGCTCGTCGCATTCTCAATGACGCACGCACCTTCCTCGATTTGCCGGAGGATCTCCGCACGCCCGAGGCGAACGAGATCATAACGATGATCGAGCGAGTGATTCGCGATCTCGTGTCCGGCGCGCGCAGCCGCGATAAGCCCTTCGGAGGCTTCGCGCCGGGCAAGATCTTTTCCAATCGCGAAAAGCGTTAGCGGAAATGATCCTGCATTCGCGAGATCGCGGAGTCGCCCGAGCGCAACGTCATAAACGAGCGTTGCAGCTCGAGCATCCGGCGTAAGCCCGTGAATCTCGAAGTAATTCGGAATCTCGTCGAGGTCGACACTGATCGATGCGAGCCGCATCCCCCGATCCTCCGAATCCTCCGATCAGGTGCTGCCGATTGTTTTTGCGACTTCCGCGGCGAGATCTTCGGCTTTCTTCTCAATGCCTTCGCCGAGTCCGAAACGAACGAACGCATTCAGTTTGACTTCGCCACCGAGTTTTTTACCGAGTTCCTGACGAACCTTGTCCACCGAGCCAGCGCCCGGCTCCCAGACATTGTCCTGACCGAGGAGCGTGGTCTCCGTGTACCACTTCGTGATTTTGCCATCGATGATCTTCGGCCACATCGCCTCAGGCGGACCCTTGCGCGACTCTGCGGCCTTGAGCTCCTTGGCGAGCTCTGCGGGCGAGAGATCCGTTGCAGCCTTGAGCACCGCGATGCGAGCGTTCGCGGCGTCGACTTCTTCCTTCATCTGCGCAAAGTAGATTTCTTTTTGCTTGTCGATTTGCGCCTTCGAGAGCTGGCTCTTGTCGATGACGAGCGGGTTCATCGCCGCGATTTGCATCGCGGCGTTCTCCACGAAACCCTTGAAGTCCGCATGCTGGGCGTCCGCGGGCGCTTCGGCCGCGAGCAGCACGGCGAGCTTGCCGCCCATGTGAACGTAGTCTTTGACAATACCCCTGCTTGCTTCGAGACGGTCCCAGCGGCGCACGACGATGTTTTCACCGATGCGGCCAACGAGCTCCTGGCGAACGAGATCGACGGTCTTGCTGGTGCCGGGGTACGTCTCTGCGCCGATATCAGCGCCCTTCGCGAGGTTCTGCGCGACGGAGAGAACGTTCTTGACGAATGACTTGAAGTCGTCGCCGCGTGCAACGAAGTCCGTTTGGCAATTGACTTCGACGATGACGCCTTTCTTGCCGTCGGCGCTAACCCACGTGGCAACTTCGCCTTCGGTCGCAACTTTACCGGCGCGCGACGCAGCCTTGACAATGCCCTTTTTGAGAATGACTTCTACGGCTTTGTCGAGATCGCCTTCGGCTTCCACGAGGGCGTTCTTGCAGTCGGACATTCCGGCCGACGTGCGTTCGCGCAGTTCTTTGATGAGTGCGGGTGTGATCGCAGCCATGATGATTCCTTTTTATTCCGAGGCGCCCTTGTCGCTGCTCTCGCCGTGCCCTTCGCTCGAGCGGGGGCCGCGGCCGCGCGCGTACGTAACGTCGGCCGCAGGGCCACGGTGTACGTCCTCGCGCGGCGCGTGATCCTTGCGGCGCTGCATGCCTTCGATAACGGCGTCCGCCACGCGCTGCGTGATGAGTTTGATGGATCGAATGGCGTCGTCATTCCCGGGGATCACGAAGTCGATGAGATCCGGATCGCAGTTGGTATCCGTAATCGCGATGATCGGGATTTGGAGCTTCTTCGCTTCGCTCACCGCAATGGTCTCCATGGCGGGATCGATGATGAAGACGGCCGCCGGGAGCGAGCCCATGTTCTTCAGTCCGCCAACGTATTTCTCGAAGCGCTCACGCTCCTTCTCGAGACGCGAAACTTCCTTCTTCGGAAGCTGCAAGTAGGTGCCGTCTTCCTTCATGCGCTCGAGTTGGCGCATGCGATCGAGGCCTTGCTTGATGGTGCGGAAGTTGGTGAGCGTGCCGCCGAGCCATCGATTGACGACGTAGAAGGAGCCCGAACGCACGGCCTCCTCCTGCACGATCTCCTGCGCTTGGCGCTTGGTGCCCACCATGAGGAGCTGACCGCCGCGACCTACGGTGTCCGTGATGAAGTTGAACGCGCGCTGAAAAAGGCGCGCCGTTTGATCGAGGTCGATGATGTGGATGCCGTTGCGCGAGCCGTAGATGTACGTGCGCATCTTCGGATTCCAGCGCTTGGTCTGGTGGCCGAAGTGCACGCCCGCGTCGAGCAGCGAGCGAAGCGGCAACGGGAAATCGTTCTTGAGCTGCGGAACTTCGGATTGAGCCATGATCGCGCTTCCTTTCGGTTGGACCTCCGCTCCCCACCGCGGCCAGCGAGCTCTCCGAAGGATTCATCCGCTTCGGCGGAGCACGCACCGGACCGACGGGTTGCGCCGGGGAACGTGTGGATTTTACAACTAATACCGCTTTCAAGTTGACGCGAGGTCGAGGCGGGGCCGAGCAGCGGACCGGAACAGCCTGCTTTGGCTTTGAGGACCGCAGCGCAGGCCCCAACGATGAGATCGCGTCAAATCGAAAGCGGCCATCGTGCAAAGAGGGCACCATGCCCTGTTTGCCTGAAGGGAGCAGCATCCTAGTCGCGCGCCGCTCCACGTCAACCTCTTCGATGCTATAGAAGCGGCCCTGTTTGGAGGGTTGGTCGATGCGCCTTGCACCGTTCGCGTTCTTGGTTCTCGTGCTCGCGGCGTGCGGGCCGACGAAGATGCCGCAAGGGCCCGCGCCCGAGTTCGAAGATCCTCCCGCGCCTTCGTGGTACGACGCCGGCGCTTCTTCGTCGGGCTCGGCAAGCTCGCCGAGCTCGGCGAGTGTGCCCGCGGACGCGTCCACAGATGCATCCGCTGAAGCGGGCAAGTAGAACACCGCCATGGACAAGGCGCAGATCCACCACGTGGCCGAACTCGCGGAGCTCTCACTCACCGAAGTCGAGGAGCAGCGCCTGGCCGTCGAGATGAGTGCAATCCTCACGTATGTCGCGGAGCTCGATGCGCTCGACACGAGCGACGTGCCGCCGACCATGCAAACGATCGCCGCCGATCGTGAGCCTGAACGGAGCTGGCGCAGCGACGAGGTTCGCCCCGGGCTCTCGCACGAGGATGCGCTCGCGCAAGCTCCGAGCGTGGAGCACGAAGGTTTCTCGGTGCCGAGCTTCGTGGAGTGAAGGAGCAGCACCATGAAGATCGCTTCCGTCATCGAGCTCGCGGATCGCGTTCGCCGCGGTGAGATCAGCGCCGTTGCCGTTGCTGAAGACACGCTCGCGCGCATCGATCGAGACAACGGCCAGCTCAACGCGTTCCTCACGGTCGCGCGCACGGAGCTGCTCGAGCAAGCGCGCGCCATCGACGACAAGCGCGCACGCGGGCAAGCGCTCGGGCCGCTCGCAGGCGTGCCCATCGCGCTGAAAGATGCACTCTGCACGCGAGGCATTCGCACCACGTGCGCCTCGAAGATGCTCGGTGAGTACGTGCCTCCGTACGACGCAACCGTGGTGAGTCGCTTGCGCGCCGCCGACGCACTTTTGCCCGGCAAGACGAACATGGACGAGTTCGCCATGGGCTCGTCGAACGAGAACTCCGCGTTCGGTCCCGCGCGAAACCCGCACGATCGAGAGCGCACGCCGGGTGGTTCGTCGGGCGGCAGCGCCGTTGCCGTTGCCTCCGGCATGACGCCGGCATCACTCGGAAGCGACACGGGCGGCTCGATTCGTCAGCCCGCGGCGTTCACCGGGGCGGTCGGCGTGAAGCCCACCTATGGCCGCGTCTCGCGCTTCGGTCTCGTGGCGTTCGCATCGAGCCTCGACCAGATCGGTCCGTTCGCGAGCGACGTGCGCGGAGCCGCGCGCGTGCTCAGCGTCATCGCGGGTGCCGACGGTCGCGACGCCACGTGTCTCCCGGCGCCGTGCGACGACTACGAGGGGGCTTGCGGTAAGGCCGTGCGCGGTCTTCGCGTGGGCGTTCCCGAGGAGTACTTCACGGGCGGGCTCGATCCCGAAGTCGAGGCGAGTGTCCGCGCGGCCATCGCTCGCCTCGAGAGCGACGGCGTCGCGATCAAGAAAGTGCATCTTGCACATACGCGTCACGCCGTTGCAACCTACTACGTGATCGCCACCGCGGAGGCGTCGAGCAACCTCGCGCGCTTCGACGGCGTTCGCTACGGCTTGCGCGTCACCGGTGCCGAAGAGCACGGCAAACACGCGCAAGGCGGCGCGCTCCGAGCGATGTACGGCGCAACGCGCGACACAGGCTTCGGCGACGAAGTGAAGCGGCGCATCTTGCTCGGCACGTTCGTCTTGTCCGCGGGCTACTACGACGCGTACTACCTGAAGGCGCAGAAGGTCCGCACGCTCATTCGTCGCGACTTCGATCGAGCCTTCGGCGAGGTCGACGCCATCGTGTGCCCCACCTCGCCCACGCCCGCATTCAAACTCGGTGAGAAGACGAGCGATCCTCTCGCGATGTACCTCTCGGACGTTTACACGCTCCCCGCGAGCCTCGCGGGGTTGCCGGCGATGTCCGTGCCCTGCGCGCCAACGACGGCCGGCTTGCCCGTCGGTCTTCAGGTCATCGCGCCGGTGCTGAAGGAGACGACGATGTTCGCGCTCGCCGCCGCGTGGGAAGCAGCACGCGCCTCGTGAGTGAGATCCTTTACATGTAGAGTTTCTGGGCGAGGTCCAATGACGCTAACGAACGAGCCGGACGACGCGGAAACGGAACTCAGCGAAGCGGCGGCAAAGATTCGCAAACCACGCGCGGCTCTCCTCGACGCGGACGCGATGGCAACAACGTCGGTCCTCGTCGACGAGATCCGCGAGCTCGAAGGCGAGCTCGATCGACTCATCGATCACCCGTCGCGAAGCGACGTATCGTCGATCGATGCGGACGACTCCGAGGAGGATCCGACGGACGCGTACGATGTCGAACGCGAAAGGCGCGTTGACTTAGCCGATGGTACCAACGCCGAGAGCGATGAGTCGCTCGCCCATCATCTTGCGGAGCGTGCGCGCGCATTCGTTCGGAGCACGCAAACGCATCTTCTTTCGCTGATCAGAACTCATGGTCGCCGGCGTCCTCATCGTCGATAAGCCCAAAGGTCCCACGAGCCATGACGTCGTTGCCGTGCTCCGTCGCACGCTCCGCACGCGTCAGGTAGGGCACGCGGGAACGCTCGATCCAATGGCAACGGGGGTGCTCGTCGTCGCCGTCGGAGAAGCCACGAAGCTCGTTCCATGGCTCACCACGGACGACAAATCTTATGAAGCCACGGTGCGTCTTGGCGTCGGCACGAGCACGCTCGACGCGGATGGACAAGAGACGTCGCGCATCCCGATCTCGCACGATCTCGCGCAGGCACTCCGCGCTATCGAAGTAGGGGCGCAGCATGCTGCGCCCCTGCCTTTGCCGGAGCCGTTGCGCACGGCGATCGACAGCGAGCGCGCGCGCACCGAACAGATCCCGCCGATCTTCTCTGCGGTGCGCATCGGCGGCGAGCGCGCTCACAAACTTGCGCGCCGCGGACAGGTGCCGGATCTCGCGCCGCGCCCCGTGGGGCTGCGCCGCATCGACGTGATGGGAGCAAGCCTCGATCCTGAACCGGAGCTTCGCCTCACCGTCGACGTCACGAAGGGTTACTTCGTACGCTCGCTCGCGCGCGATCTCGCCGAGGCGCTCGGCACCACAGGACACCTCACGAGCCTTCGGCGCACGCGTTCGGGCGCGTTCTCGATCAATGACGCGATCGCACTCGACGGCATCTGGGAGCGTCCCGCGTCGGACGCCGATCGCGACGCACAGCAGGCGCTCTTCTCGTCGAGGCTCTTGTCGCTCGAGTGTGCTGTAGCGATCGCGATGCCTACGAGCACGCTGAACGCCGACGGCGTTCGCGCCGCTCGCTTCGGGCAGCGCGTTCACCCGAGCGATCTTTCATCGCCTCATGCGCGTCCTTCCGCGTGGCTCGACGAAGACGGAATGCTCATCGCGGTCGGACGAGCGAGCGAAGATGGCAGCGGACAAGTCTTGCGCGGCTTCAGACCGCTTTCGATTTGACGCGATCTCATCGTTGGGGCCTGCGCTGCGGTCCTCTTCCGGCCGGCCGCCGTCCGTTGGAAGGCGACGAGATCGAGCAGCAGACTCGGTTTGCCGAGCGAGGTGAGGATCGCATGGCATTGGTCAGCGCCGCGAGATCCGGATGGAGGATGGTGTTGAGCGCCGCAGGCGCCTCGCCCGATGAATTCTGCCGGGGCCAGCGCGTGCGACGCCTCATAAACCACGCCATTCGCCCATTGGTTGTAGGCGGCGAACATCTGAAAGATGTCTTTCTCTATGAAGCCCAATAACCCGGACTACTTGCGAGGTGGCTTCTTTTTTTCTTTGGCGAGCTGTCTCTTCGCTTCGGCCGCCTTCGCCATGGGACCCGACGGTTCGGCCTTCAGGTACGCGTCGTACTCAGCGATGGCGTCGGCGAACCTGCCATCTGCATGCAACCACGAACCAAGCCAGTAATGCGCAGGCGCGAAGTTCGGCTCCTTGTGCAGCGCGACTTTCAGGTCCACCACCGCGGCCGCCTTGTCTTTCGCTGCATACTTGCATAATGCACGATTCGTGCGGAAGTCAGCGTTGTCTTTGAACGAGATGGCCTTGTCGAACGCTTCGATGCACTCGGGCACGGCGCGCGCCGTTCGCAACTCGAAGCCGATGGTCCCGAGCAATACCGGATCATCGCCTGCGACGCGTTGGGCTTGCTTCAACTTCGCGACGGCCTCGCTCGTCTTCTTTGCGGCTGTGAGATGCTGCGCGTAGGCGAGGTAATAGCGTGCGTCGTTCGGCGAAAGCTTGATGGCATCATCGAACGCCTTCGTTGCCGCGTTGACGTACCCCTTGCCGGATAGCGCCACGGCGAGGTTTAGCTGCATGTCGGCGTTGTCGCTATGGCGCTCGAGGGTCCTCCTGGCGAGCATGATCGCGTCGTCGAACCTCTTCGCCTCGATGTAGATCGCCGTGAGATTCTCGGCGGCTTCGTCGAGATCGGGCGCGAGCAAGAGCGCCTCCTTGTAGTTCTTCTCCGCCGCGACCCGGTCGCCGGTTTTGTCCATCGCGAGACCGAGGTAGTAGTAGGCGTCCGCTTGCTTCGGATTCTTCTTGATCGCGGCCTCGAACGCGGCGCGTGCGGTCGCCCAGTCTTCTGCCTTCACGGCCGCCGTGCCTTTGGCGATGTCGTCATTCGACGATGCACCCGGCGCCGAAGCAGCCACGTCGGCCGACGTGTTCAATGTGCCTTTCGCATCGGGCACGGACTTGGCGGGACTGCTCGGAGCACCGCATGCTGCGAGCGCGATGGTGCCTAAAAGAATACGGCATCGCATCGAACCTCTCTTCATTAGCGGCCTTCCTTACTCACAGCCCCGAGCAACGTCTCGCGGATCTCCTTGAAACGCGGACCGGGCAAAACTTTGCTGCCATCGAGCTCGCTCACATAAAACACGTCGGCAACCTTCGTGCCCTCAGTGTTGATCTTCGAGAGCGCAATGGACAACCCGAGATCGTGGAGCGCGTGTGCGAGGCTATAGAGCAGGCCCGGCCGATCCTTTGCAAAGACCTCGACGATGGTGTGGCGCGGTGACGCTCGGTCATCGATGACGACCTCGGATGGGACGGCCGGACTCGGACGCTGCCGCCACGGCGATACCGTTCCGGTGCGTTCGCGCAAAAGATCCGACGCGTCGACGGCGCCGCTGCATACACTCTCGAGATCGCGCACGAGCCTGGGCATGGCCTGCGCAGCACCTTCGGCGCCGCCGTGCGCATCGCGGATCCAGAAGAGGTCGACGGCTTCGCTTCCGCCGTCCGGAAGCGCGCGCGAGTAGACCTGCGCGCCGAGCACCTCGAGACGGTTCGCGGTGATGGCCGCCGCGATGCGGGCGAGCAGCCCCGGCGCGTCTTCCGCAACGACGCAAAGCTCGCTCGCCTCCGGATGGCGCGATGGAACGAGTGCAGCATGCACGAATTTGTTCTGTTGCGTGCGCTCGGCAGCAACGCGCGCGTGAGCACCAATGGCCTCGGGTGCGTTCGAAAGCAGATAACGCTCCGGCATCGATACGACGAAGTCCTCGAGATCGCTCCTCGTGCCTTGCCACACCCCGAATGCGGCTTCCTTCAAGCGCTGCACGCGCGCGGTGTCCACCGGGTGCGGGCTCGACTCGGGCGCGGCCGGAACTCCGCCGACGGTCCCGAGGATGTACGTATCAGATGCAAAATACAGCTCATCGAGCATGTGCGACTTCCACGAGGTCATCGCGGTCGGCGACGTCGTCGTGAGATCGCACACGGTGAGAAGATACAGATTGCGCAGCGCTTCGCGCCCCTGCACCTGCGCGCAGAAGTCCTTCGTGGTGCTCGGGTCGTCGAGATCGCGGCGCGTGGCCACGTGGTACATGAGCAGATGATCGCGGACGAGCGCGCGCACTTCGGCGGCTTCGTCCGGCGGCACGCCGAGGCGCGGGAGGATCGTGTCGCAGAGCTCGGCGCCGACGATCGAATGATTTCTCCGCGAGCCTTTCGCGTCGGGATAACCCTTTCCGACGTCGTGAAGAAGCGTGGCGAGAAAGAGCGTCTGCGGACGCGCGATCTCGGCGGCGAGACGGCTCGCGAGGGGTCGCTCCTGGGCATTGTCACCGCGGCAAAGGGCGCGGAGCGCATCGACGGCGGCGACGCTATGAACGTCGACTGTGTAGACGTGATAAACGTCGTGATGCACGCGACCGGTGACGGGCGCGAACTCCGGGATCATCGTGAGCACCAGGCCCACCTCGTGGAGCTCGCCAACGATGGACCCGTGGCGCAGGGGGGCCTCGGGCACCGTGCAGAGCAACTCCACGAAGAGGCGCCGAGCTTCCGGACTCGATCGAAGCCGCGACGCCCACGATGCATCGGCCGCGGCGCGCGCGATGCTGTCGCGCGCGAACGGCAGGATGGGTGCCTTCTTCTTCACGCACGCTTCGTAAGCGCGCAGAGCGAGCGCCGGATCGCTCGAGAGCTCGCCGGGATCGACCGTCACCTGCCCGTCGAAGAGTCGCACGCCCCCGCCGAGATCTACCTCGATCGGTCTGTTTCGCCGCTTGCTCGGCAGAACGCGCAGGAGCAGTGCCTCGCGAGCGCGCGAGACGACGCGCGCGTGGCCGAAATAGTCTTGCATGAAACGCTCGGCGGCCGCGGCACGCTCCGTCTCGCCGACATCTTGCGCGCTCGAGATTGCTGCATCATGCACGTATCCGATCGCGACGGCGATGGCCTCTTGACGATCGAAGGTAAGCCGATCGCTCCTGCGGCCGGCATGGGCATGCAGCTGGGTTCGTACGCGCCACAAAAACTCCTCGGCGCGCGCGATCTCGTGGGCCTCGCGCGGAACCAGGACGCCGAGGCGCACGAGCTCGGTCCACGCCCCTCCTTCGTAGGCAGGTTTGCGCATCCGGAAGCGCGCGCGCGCTGCCCAGTGCGCGATGTCGAGATCGCGCAGCCCGCCAGCGCCGGCCTTCACTTCGGGCTCGAGCAGGTAGACCGATCCTCCGAAGCGAGCATGCCGCGCGGTTGCTTCTTCTTCGAGGCGGGCAGTAAAGCGCGCGAGCTCGCCTTCGCTGAAGATGCCACCGTACGCGCGCTCTTCGATGGCCTCGAGCAGCGCGCGATCGCCGGCGAGGTAACGCAGATCGAGGAGAGACGTTGCAGTCGCGAGATCCTCTTGTGCGAGTTCGAGCATCTCTGGACCGTCGACGACTTGATGGCCGACCGACAGCCCGGCATCCCACAAGGGATAGAGCAGCATGTCGGCGAGGCGCGATACGGCATCGCGATGCTTCGAACCGGATCTCGTGACGAGACGCACGTCGATGTCGGATCGGAGTGCGACCGCGCCGCGGCCGAGGCTTCCGACGGCGGCGAGGACCAGAGGCTCGCCATTGAGAAGATCGGGGTTTCGATGTACGGCTTCGGCGAAGAGCTCGGTGACGAGCGCATCGAGCAAGGCTGCTCGAGCCTTTCCGAGCTGCAATCCGTCCTCGCCCGCGCCAAGGAGGCGATCGAGTTCATCCCAATGCCGATGCACTGCCGCAGCGACGCGCGCGCGTACGGCGTCGCTGGCGGGCGGTCCCGACGGATCCGGACATTCCTCCTCCTTAATCATAAAAAAGCCACATCGGACCCTACCACCGAGCCTTCCCAACGGCGCGCCTTTCCCGTACCGTGCGCCTTCGCACGCGGGCGCGAGCCGCGAGAGGAGGCATTCGATCATGTCCAAGAAGCGTCTTTTTCCAATAGTTGTACTTTGCACAGTGGGTGTTCTCGGCACCGTTTCCGTTGGTTGCGGCGGCGAGTCGAAGCCCGCCGCGGAGCCCGTGGCCCAGCCGGCACCGCCGCCCCCGCCTCCGCACCACCCCCGGAGGCAATTCAAGGCGATCGGGAGGGCAAAGATCGTCAACAACGAGATCCAGATCCCCGGCAAGATCCAGTTCGACCTCGACAAAGCGACCATCAAAGAAACCGCGGAGACACACGAAATCCTGGACACGCTTTTCCAGGAGATGAGGGACAACCCGCAGATCACCAAGCTTCACATCGAGGGCCACACGGACGACAAGGGGACGGTTGCCTACAACAACAAACTCTCGCAGGATCGCGCGGACGCCGTCGCGAACTGGCTCGTGAGCAAGGGCATCGACCGATCGCGTATCGTGACCGTCGGCATGGGGCCGTCGAAACCGCTCGTCCCGAACGACAGCGAGCAGAATCGCGAACTGAATCGCCGCACGGAGTTCAAGATTTGGGAAATCGACGGCGAACCAACGGAAGCAGCAAAAGCTGCTGGCACGCCGGCGAAGTGATCGCGAGTCGGTCGATCGACGACGTGATTGCGAGTCGGTCGACGACGTGATTGCGAGTCGGTCGATTAGGGGGACCCCACCGCGCGGCTTCGCCTTCGGCTCGCCGCGCGTGCTCCCCTTGGGCGGTGCTCGTCGGCGCGCCATTGTTTTTGGCGGGCTACCGGCCCGCCTGGCGGCGGCATCTCATGGCGCGCCTTCCTGCGCGCCGCCAGGGGAGCCCGCAACTGCATGCAAGCTGCACTCGGCCGCCGGGCGGCGTGCCTTCTCTCCAAGTGCTCTTGAAAAGTATCGAACGTCTCGATATGGTTCACGTTTCGGCGATTTCGAGTGTGCGCGAAGGTGGCGGAATTGGCAGACGCGCTGGATTCAGGTTCCAGTGGGGTAACTCCTGTAAGGGTTCAAGTCCCTTCCTTCGCACTGTAAGCTTGCGGAATCATTGAGAGCGGCCGACCAAAAAACCAAAACCTGGCCAAACGCTCTTCATGTCTCGAGATGTCTCGAGCGCTCTGCACCTTGATCACCGGTCGGCGGTGTCGAGACGCACGTCATGCATCCACAGCGCAGGCCGTAGAGTTCGGCGGGGCGTAGCCCCGAACCTGTCCGCGGCCTCCCCGTGGCTACTCGGCCCTCCTGCATCAGCACTTCGAGCTCGCGGACGTGTCGAGCACACCAGCTCGTGAATGCAGGAGCTTCAATTTCGGCTTTGGCGGCGGAAACCCGCCAAGGCAGGGATCCCTCTCGCCACATCTGGTTGACGAAGTTGTCAACCCGTCATACGGTAACTTGGGTAACCGTCATGACCCGCCGCTCCGCCACTGCAGAGAAGTCCTTTGACGAGCTCACAACGCTTACGCAAGACCCCGTGCGCGGATCCTTCGTTCAGCGCAGTTTCACCGCCATCATCGACGTAGCAAAGCGCATGCAACCAAACGAGCTGCGCGACGCAGCTTCGCGATCCACGAACCTCGACGCGCTCGTCTCGGGGTTGCTCCAGCCGGGGTCGATCGGGCTTCTTCGCGCAATCGATCCACTCGCACCGGCAAAGCTCCGCGGACTTCGTGCGCGCGACGAATTGCTCGGGGGCGAGGGCGGTACGCTGACCGTCGCGGAGGTCGCGGACTTGCTCGGCATCACGCGCCAGGCGGTCAACAAGCGCCGTGAAGCCCGCAGACTTCTCGGCGTCGAAATGGGACGGCGCGGCTTCCGTTATCCGGCCTGGCAGTTTGCATCGGGTGCCACCCTTGCCGGCCTCGAGGACGTGCTCGCAACTCTCGGCGACGCACCCGCGCTGTCTAAAATTCGCTTTTTTCTCTCGGGCTCACACCGTCTTGGCAAAAGGCGCCCGCTCGATCTCCTTCGCAAAAAGAGCGTTGCCCCAGTCCTCGTAGCAGCGAAGGCATTCGGCGAGCACGGCGCCGCGTGACAGCGCATCCAGAACCGCCCGCCGATCTCGCGCGCCGAAAGCTCCCGCTCGCGCGCTTACGCGGCCCCTTCTTCCGAATTCATCGCGTGCGCCACGCAGCTCTCTATTTCGGGACCGCTGGCATGTACCGCTTCGATGCACCAACAAAGCAATTCGGTGTCCTTTATGCCGGTCTTGACGTGCACTGTGCATTCATCGAAACCTTCGGGCATGCAACGGGCGCGCGTCTCGTCGAGATCGCCGAACTCTCGGCGCGTTCACTCGCCGAGATCACCTCACGCCGTCCTCTCCGCTTCGTCGATTTGCGTGCAGCCGGATTGCCTCGCATGGGTGCCGACGCGGCACTCACCTCCGGCCTCGACTACGACCTTTCGCACCGATGGTCTCTCGCGTTGCACGGCCACCCGCAGAAACCGGATGGCATTGCCTATCGCGCGCGCCACGATCCTTCCCGCACTGCCGTGGCCATCTTCGATCGCGCCAAGTCCGTGCTGAGCATGAAATCACTCGGCACAATGGATGCGCATTCCGGGCGGCTTGCCGATCTGCTCGACACTTATGACTTCGGCCTTGTCTGAAGATGTCGCGATTGGTGGGCGGCCCAGCCGCAGTCATCGTGCGTCTCCTCGCGGCTCGCGCGTAAACAACCGTAAACGAAGGCATCTTCAATGGCGTTCGGTCGTCAGTCCGTGCGAGACCAGGTTGGTCCACGGAAGTTCCAAAGGAGATCATCATGCGATCCATCGTTATCGCCACCATGTTTGCCATCTCGAGCCTTGTTGCCGTGCCGGCGTTTGCAGCCCCCGCGCAGGGCGGCGCTTCCGCGAAGGTTCATCACGGTGACCATGCGAAGTTCCCAATGTCGGGCGCTGAATTCAAACAGAAGGTCGACGCGCGACAGGCCAAGGCGCGCGCACGGATGGAAGAGCGCGCCTCGAAGTTGCCTGCCGATCAGGCAAACGCGCTCCGAGCAAAGTTCGAAGCGGGCACCGCAACGATCAACGCGGAAGTCGACAAGATTGTCGCGGACGGCACCGTGACGGAGGACGAGGCAAAGGAGTTCCGCGAAGTCGTGCGTTCGGTGTTCCCGCACGCCGGCAAGCATCACGAAAAGAAATCCTGACCGCTTTCGATTTGCCGCGATCTTAGGCCATCACGAAAGCGCTCGCTGGGACTCGCTCTCAGCGGGCGCTTCGTTTATTTGTATTTTAGAAAGTTGCGCAATTGATCATGCCCGTGCCGGGTCAGAACCGACTCGGGATGAAATTGCACGCCTTCCACGGGCAACGTTTTGTGCCGTACGCCCATGATTTCATCGAACTTGCCGTCCGTATTCTGCGTCCACGCGGTAATTTCCAAACATGACGGCAGAGTGGATTTCTCTACGACGAGCGAATGATATCGCGTGGCCTCGAATGGATTCGGCAGGCCGGCGAACACGCCCTGACCGCGATGGTGAATCGGTGATACCTTGCCGTGCATGATTTGGCGCGCGCGCACCACCCTGCCGCCGAATGCCTGACCGATGGCCTGGTGGCCGAGACAGACACCGAAGATCGGAATGCTGCTGCCGAGTTTTTCTATCACTTCGAGCGAGATCCCTGCATCGTCCGGTGTGGCCGGTCCCGGTGAGATGACAATTTTCTCGGGCAAAAGCCGACGGACATCTTCCACTGATATCTCATCGTTGCGCACCACACGCACATGGGCGCCCAATTCACCCAGATATTGCACGAGATTGTAGGTGAAACTGTCGTAGTTGTCGATCATCAGAATCATCTCACAACCCTTCCGTCGCCTGCGTCACAGCGTGAAACAGTGCTCGGCACTTGTTCATCGTTTCTTTCCATTCGAGTTCAGGTACGGAGTCGGCAACCACGCCGCCGGCAGCCTGCACGTGCAATTGGCCATTTTGCACGATCGCGGTGCGGATCGCGATGGCGAGGTCGGCTTCGTCGTGCCAATTCCAATAGCCCATCGCACCGCCATAAACGCCGCGCTTGACGGGCTCGAGTTCGGCAATGACTTCCATGGCGCGCACTTTTGGCGCGCCGGTGAGCGTGCCTGCGGGGAAGGTGGCGCGAAACACGTCCATGAAACCAAGTTCCGGCTTGAGCCGGCCGGTTACTTCAGAGGCGATGTGCATGACGTGCGAATAGCGTTCGATGGTCATGTTCGCGGTAACTCTGACGCTGCCGGTTTGCGCGATGCGGCCGACGTCGTTGCGGCCGAGATCGATGAGCATGACATGTTCGGCGCGCTCTTTCGGATCGCTGAGCAGCTCGTTTTCCATCGCGAGATCTTCTTCGACCGTGTGACCACGCCGGCGCGTTCCGGCAATAGGGCGCAGCACCACCTGACCACCTTGCGCGCGCACGAGGATCTCCGGCGATGAGCCGATGATCTGCTCGCTGCCGAGATCGACAAAGTACATATACGGGGATGGATTGAGCGCGCGCAACGCACGATAGACATCGAGCGGCCGCGCGCGAAATGGCACGGACAAGCGCTGGCTAATCTGTACCTGGAAGACGTCGCCTGCATAAATATATTCTTTGGCTTTCTCGACGGCTGCAAGATAACGATCTTTTGGAAAGCTCGAGACGAAATGCGATTCATCAATCGCCTTCGGATCGACGAAATCAGGATACGCCGCGCTGGTCGACCGCAACCTGTGCACGAGGCCGTCGAGCCTGCGTTGAGCCCTGGCAAAGGCGCGCGGCTCGGCAGGGTCGGCGTTGACAATGAGATAAAGTTTGCCTTTGAGGTTGTCGAAAACAGCCAATTCTTCGGCCAATATCAGGCAGATGTCCGCCATCCCGAGCATGTCAGGATTGGCGTCGCGTTGAATCTTACGCTCCACGTAGCTTACGCATTCGTGGCCGAAATAACCGACAAAGCCCCCGGCAAATTTTGGCAAATTTTCCAATTTCGGTACGCGGTAAGTCGCTTTGATGCGCACGAGCTCGGCGAGCGGATCGATGACTTCGCGTGTTTCGATGGTTTCGCCGTCTTCCTCAATCGTCAGTCTCTTGCCGTAGACGCGGATCACGCGGCGCGCAGGCAGCCCGATGATCGAATAGCGGCCCCAGCGCTCGCCGCCCTCGACGGACTCGAACAGATAAGCAAACGGCCCATCGGCGAGCTTGAGGTAGACGGATAGCGGCGTGTCGAGATCGGACAGGACTTCGCGCACGACCGGAATGCGGTTGTAGCCCTGCGCGGCGAACGCCGTGAATTCATCGCGAGAAATCATATCGCCCTTCCTGTAACACGCGAAGTTTACGATGGGCCCGGCGTTGTCCACTCCACGGTGAAGAGAATGCGCCGTCCAGGCAGGGGGAAGTCGTAGAGATCGCCGACGGGCGCGCGCACGGGACCGAATAATCCGGGGTATTCGACAGCACGAAGATTGAGGAGGTTTCGCACTTCGAGCGCCGTCGTCAGGCCGGGGGGAACTGCAAAGCGAAGACCCGCCGAATGAAGAATGCGATTGGGCACGACGATCCTGCCTTGCGTGTCGGTGGTGATACCGGAAACCCAGTCGATGCCGTAACGAACGCGAACGGGGCCGAGCGTGTAGACGAGATCGGCGACGAGATCGTGTTTGGGTCGGCCCGGAAGCGGTGGCCTTTCGCAACTGCTCGCAACGTAGCGGCATTCGCTCTCGTTCGACGTTGCGAGCGCCGTCTCCGAGACGCGCGCGTCGAAGCCAAAGAGCGAGGCACGCGCCTCGGCTTCGATCCCAGCGAGGCGGGCGCTGCCGATGTTCGTCGATTTTTGCAGGCCGTAGGCGCCGCTCGACGCGAACACGATGAGATCGTGCGCCCACGTCGCGAAGGCTGCTCCTTCGAGATGCACGCGCGCCCGCGCGGAGCGATGATCGAAGCGTGCACCGAGATCCACGGTCGTCGCCGACTCGGGGCGTAACGACGGGTTGCCGAGGAACATGCCGCGGTTTCCGAAGCGCTCGATGAACGAGGGCGGGCGCGCGACGGCGCCTCCGTGGCCGGCGACGATCACGGGGCCGATCGCGGTTTCGAAGCCCGCGTTTCCCGTGGGGCGCACATTGCTCTGGATCTCGTTGCCGCCGCCCGTATCGAACCACGCGTCTGCGCGCGCGCTCGTCGCGAGCACGGTGACAGATGAGACTTGCGCGCTGCCGTCGAACGCGAGTCCGATGCTCGATCGCCGCGCGCTCGGCGGTTGGGTGGCGCCTACCCACGTGCCCGGTGCGTAGTGCTCGAGACTTCCGTCGATGCGCGTCTCGATCGAAACATCTTCGAAAGGACGGCCCTTGTATCCGATGCTCGTTCCGGCGGCGACGATCGTGTCGTCCGTCGACGTCGGGCCGAAGGTGACTGCGGCGTCTTCCTTCGAGTCGCGAAGCGACAAGGTCTCGCGTCGCCCCCAGCCGCGCACCCCGAACGTGCCGCCGCCCATAGGCACCGTGAAGTCAATCACCGAGACGAGGCGTGATGAGTCGAGGCGCTGCGACGGCGTCGTCTCGCTGGCGCTGCCCGGAAGCTCTTGACGGCGTGCCTGTGCGAGCGCCGTGATCGTCAGTGCGCCCGCGCCCGCGCGCGATGCGATGCGCACCGGAAGGCCGACCGAGACGAGACCGCTTGCTGCTGCGTGCCCTGCGTTCGTGCGCGTCGTGAAGACATCGTGGCCGGCGCGTCTCGTGGCGTCCGCGTCCAGGTAAGAGAAATTGTCGTCGGATCGCGACGCGCTGAGTCCGGTGGCGATGCGTACGCCGTCCGGATCTCCGCGCACGTCTCCGACGCGCATGCGGAGTTCGCCGAACGAGCCCACGGCCGTCCACGCGTCCGTGCGCGCAGGCGATCGCACGGACGGAGGATCGAGCACGAGGGTCCCTCCGAGCGATCCCCGCCCGAGTGAAGCGGGTGCGAATGACCGATACACGCGCGCTCGCACGCCCGGCCAGAGCGGCAATGTGGCGAGATCCAACGATGGATCGGCACCGCCGCTGAGCGGTACGCCGGCGAGGTACACGGCGACTTGCGTGGAGCTCGCGCCACGAATGGACAACGTGGAAAATGAATCGTCGGCTCCGAGCCTGCGAACATGAACGCCGGGGAGCGGCTCGACGAGGCTCGCGGCATCCGTGATCTCGCGCGGGCTATCTTCGATGCGTGCTTGCGAGACGAAACCTCCCGCTTCGCGACCGTGAACGGTAACGACATCGGGGCCGGCCGATGCGCGCTCCACGTCTGCGCGCTCCACATCGCTTACGTTGTCGGCGCGTGCGTCACCGAGCCGGAGCACGAAAGCGGCGAGCATCGTGGCGGAACCAAAGCCGCAAGTCGCGCCGTTTCGCCGGATGCGCATGGCGCGCGGGCTCTACCACGCCCCTTCTATCGCGGCTCCGTCGCAATGGGCTAAGCTTTGGATTCATGTCGGCTACGGCGTACGCACTGCTTGCGATCTTAGGTCTTGCCATCCTCATGGTGGTTCATGAAGGAGGGCACTACCTCGCAGCGCGGCGCCACGGCATGCGCGTGACGCGCTTCTCCATCGGCTTCGGCCCAACCATCTGGAAGCATCGCGCCAAGGGATCACCCACCACCTTTCAGATCGCGATCATTCCATTCATTGCATACGTGCAGATTGCAGGGATGAACCCCTTCGAGGAGAACGACCCGAAGGACAAGGAGAGTTACGCGAACGCCTCGCTCTGGGCTCGCATCGTCACCATCGTGGCGGGCCCACTCGCAAACTACTTCTTCGCATCGATCCTCATGTTCTTTGGATTCGTCCTCGGCGGAAATCTCGTCATCGACGAGACCATGCGCGTCAGTATCGACGCGACGGGTCCGGCTGCCGAAGCCGGCATCGTAACCGGCGATCGCATTCGTTCGGTCAACGGCGAGGCCATTCGCAATTGGGACGAACTCAAAAGCATCATCGGCGCTCACGCCGGTGAGAAACTCGACGTCGAGATCGAACGTGGCAACCAGACTTTTCACGTTGCGCCAACGCCGCTTGCCGACGGCCAAAACAAAGGCAAGATCATGGTCGGCCCATTCGCGCAAATCGTCCCCGTGACCATCGGGCGTGCGGCCGTCCTCAGTCTCACCGAGCCACCGAAGGTTGTTTACGCGGTGGTCAGAGGACTCGCGCGCATCGCGGCCGGCAGAGAGAAGCCGGAGCTCGTTGGTCCGGTGGGCATCGTTCGCGACACGGCCGCGGCTGCCAAAGATGGCGCGCACACGTATTTCAAATTCCTCGGCGCGCTCAGTGCGTACCTCGGCGCGTTCAACCTCCTGCCGTTCCCCGCGCTCGACGGAGGGCGCTTGCTCTTTCTCGGGTTCGAGGCCGCCTCGCGCCGTCGCGCCGACGCGAAAGTCGAAGCCAAGGTGCACGCGATCGGCCTTCTCATGTTCCTCACGCTGATCGCGTTCGTCACCTACACGGAGGTGTTCCCAAAGCACTAACTCTCGCTCAGCGTGGCTTCTTCGCTAGTTGCTCGCCGAGGGTTTGAGAGCGCATCGTCGCAGTTTCAACAGCATCGATGAGCGTGCTCCGAAGTCCGCCAGATTCGAGCGCGTGCAAGCCAGCAATGGTTGTACCGCCGGGGCTCGTCACCATGTCTTTGAGCCTGCCGGGGTGTTCGCCGGTTTCGAGCAGAAGTTTCGCCGAGCCGTAAACCGTCTGCGCCGCGAGCAGAAGCGCGGTGTCGCGATGCAAGCCGACCTTCACGCCGCCATCGGCGAGTGCTTCGATCATCAGCATGACGTACGCCGGACCGCTGCCCGAAAGACCCGTGACCGCGTCGAGCAGTGATTCGTCGAGCGTGACGACGCATCCGACCGCCGCAAACAGCGCACGCGCGGTCTCGAGGTCATCGTCGGTCGCGTGACTTCCGGGTGCGATGGCCGTTGCGCCTGCGAGCGCCGTCGCGGGCGTGTTCGGCATCGAGCGAACGACGTGCGCATCCTTCGGCAGTCGACTCTCGATCGCCGAGATGGGAACGCCGGCTGCAATCGAGATGACGAGCTGCCCGGGTCGCACGCCGCTGCCAACGGCTTCGAGGACCTTGTCGATGACTTGGGGCTTTACCGACAGCACGATGACGTCGCTCATGCGAACGAGTTCGTGATTGTCGTTCGTGGTGCGGATGCCGTGCATCTCGTGGAGCGAAGCGAGACGATCCGCCTTCACGTCGCTTACGACGATCCCCGATGCAGGGACCACCTTCGCGTGAAGCAGACCCTTGACGAGCGCGCCCGCCATGTTGCCCGCGCCAAGAAAACCGAGCGTTTTGTTCTTCATGTCGGAGATCTCTGCATTCTACATTTTCGTCTTTACGCGCCGCTCATCGGAGCGGCGGCGGCCGCGAGTACGTCACCGAGCCATTCCTCGATCGCGCGCCGAGACTTGGCGCCGTCCTCGCCAATGTCTTGTGCAACTCGGTCGTGCCGCGCGAGGAGCAGGGCGCGACGCGCCACGGATGGATCTTCGTACATGGCCGCTGCCCACGCGATGGCGAGCACCGTCGGACGATCTTCGGATGCCAAGTGATAGCGCTTCGCGAGCGTCACGGCTGCGCCGGCTCGCAGGGGCGCGAGCGCTTCGTCGCGGAAACGGCGCGGCAGAAGCAGCGTGCCCGTCGTTTCCGCGAGCGTGACACCGTGGCCGGGAATGCGGTCGGACAGGATGAAGCGAATCGCGTCGATCGCGGCGAGCCCCGCGACATGGCGCGCCTCGATGCGCTCGACGACGTCGTTGCGATACACCTCGAGATCCATCGCGGGGATGGCGAGCTTGTTTGCGAGCACGCGCACGACGTGCTCTTCGCGCGGATCGATCTGGTCCCATGCTGCCGCGAGCCACGCGCCGCGCACGAATGCTCTGGCAACGGCGGGTTCGATGTCGCCATAGACGTCGAACTGCTCGACGGGAATCGGTCCTTCGTTGAGAAGCGCTTGTGCATCGGGCTCGGGCAGTCCAAGCGACGCAGAGAAGGCTGCGAGCGTTCGCGACTCCTCGACGTCGGCGGGACCGTCGGCGAGAAAGATCGCACGCATGACACGCATCGCAAGCGTGCCGAGGCGCTTGACGCGTTGCACGTCCTTGTCGCTCGGTTTCGAAGAGAAGATCGATCGCAACCCGCGCGCACCGATTTCGAGCGTGACCTTCTCGCGAATCACCTCGCTCATCGGCATCCACGCTGGCGCGAAGATGGGCGCCATCACGCGCGTCATCTCCACCACCCACGGATCGAATTCACTCGACATCGTGTTCAGACGATGCCCCGCGAGCACGGCGGAATAGGCGTCGCTGCGTCGTTTGCCGAGCCCTTCGAGAACGTTCGGTCCACCGCCGCACGACATGCCGAAGATCGCGTCTTCGGCGAGCGTGGTGAGCAGCTGGCCGAGTGCCAAGGTCTTCGGATCAACGGCTGGTGCATACGCATCCGTGGTCGTCATCGTCATGGGGAGCACGGTAGCCGAGAAGTTGGCCCAGGACACAAGCCTCGTGCGAGGGTCGATCCGTCCAATGCTCGCCGCACATCCGTTCCTCCTCATCCGAGTCCACGGCGTCGTTCCGATCATGGCCGCGATGCTCGGCGCGTGCTCCCTCCAACCCGTCTCCACCGATAGCAGCAGCGATAGCACCACGACCGACACGACCTCCGGCGCCGTGACCGGCTCCGACTGCGGACTCGACTCCGCGTCGGGCGCCACACTCTGCCTGGTGACGAGTCAGTGCCCCAGCGTCGTCATCGACTCGAGCACGTTTCCGAATTGTGGCTTTCGCATCCGCGGATCCATCGCCGAGCTCGTGTGCGGATGCGGAGAGTACATCTGCTCGATGGGAGCATTCACTACGTGCGATCAGGCCGAGCAACTGCTCTCGCAACAAACCGAGGTGAGCGTCTGCGATCAGATCGCCGAGGGTCGCTGCACCGCCGGCACGCCGACGACGAGCAGCACCGGCTCGAGCGACGCCACCTCATCGAGCTCGTCGAGCTCCAGTGGAAGTTCGTCGAGTTGCGATCGCACATGCTTGGCGGAATGCGGCGGAGGAGCCGCATGCGCCAGCGTTTGTGAGTGTTTTTGACCGCGGGGGTGGGGCAGGCACAGGGGCCTGCCCCTACGGCTGACAACACACTCGTAGGGGCGGCCCCCCGTGGCCGCCCTCGTCGTTGCCGTTAGACAATCTGTTTGGCGATCTGCCGTGTCTCGTCCCGCTCCTTGAGCGACTCGAGGATGATCACGGCCGTCTCTTCGATGGCGCGCCCGGTGACGTCGATGATGGACCAATTCGGGTGCTGCGCGAAGATGCTCTGCGCGTACTCGAGTTCGGCTTTGACCTGTTCTCGAAGGCCGTAGTTTGCATCCACGCTCATGCCGAGTTGCCGAAGGCGCGCCTTGCGGATCTCGATGAGTGGATCGAGCCCGATGGTCAGACCGACGACGCGCTCTTGGTTGGCTTCGTCGAGTTCGTGCGGCGGCGTGACGCCGAGGACGATCGGAAGATTTGCAACCTTGAGCCCGCGCTGCGCGAGCAGCGTCGAGAGCGGGGTCTTCGAGGTGCGGCTGACGCCCACGAGAACGAGATCGGCCTTCTTGAAGTTCCGAGGCTCCTTGCCGTCGTCGCTCTTGACCGTGAATTCGACCGCCTCGATCCGGCGGAAGTATTCGTCCGAGAGAGGAAGCATGGCGCTCGGCATGTTGATCGGATGGCGATCGAGGTAGACCGTCAATTTTCCGATCAGCGACCCGATGAGATCGAGTGCTTCCACACGCAGCTCGTAGCTTGACGCGTGAATGAACTCGCGCAGCTCCGGGCTAACGATGGTGAAGACGACGAGCGCACCTTCGCGTGCCGCGCGCTCGAGGATGGGCCGGACGGCCTCCTTCGTGCGTACGCGCGTATGAAGGCGAAGCTTTGCGCCCGAATGAGGGAACTGCAACATGGCCGCCCGGACGACCTTTTCTGCGGTTTCGCCCGTGGAGTCGGACAGAACGTCGATGCGCTTTGCGTCCACGATAGTTTCAACTGTCTACCACGCATGCGAGCAGAAAGGAGCGCGAAGGCGTCGAGACTTTTCTTCAAGACGTCCTCGCCGCAGTAGCGCGATCGCGATGCGTTCATCACCACTCGATCGCGGGCGATCGTGAGCACGGAACGTGCACACGTACGTCGCATGCGGAACGTTCAAGCAAGTCAGCAGGCCAAACCATCCCGTCGTCCAACGCTCCGTCCGATCTTACCGAGCTCGCCGTCGCCACTCGGGTGTCCGCGGACAGCTCCGTCACTCGAGAGAGTCACGTCTTCATCGGATGATGCTCCAACGCTGGTCGGCTTCGGAGCACGAACGCGCGTGGGGGTGGCTCTGCTCCCGCAAACTCACCACCTCGAGGATGACGAACCCACCAAGTCGTATCCTGTCGAAGCAACGCGCATGCGCACCTCATCGAAGTTAGCCCGCTTCGGATGGTTCGCTCTCGGCGTGATGTTCGGCATTGCCCTCGCTGCTTTCACGCGACGCATGCAGTCTACACACACTTCCGAAGTGGGATCTCCGTCTCCGGCGCAGACAACGATGCTGTCAACCGCGCCAGCGCCGGCGCCGTCCGTCGTCGTCGTGGCGCCGCCCGTCGATGACGCGTCTGCCACGGCCGTCGAAATGCCTGTCGCTCCTCCGCCGCCAGCAACACCTCGCGCGAACACGCCTCGGCATCGGGTGGCCAGCAAGCCGAAGCCGCCCAAGCCGATCGCAATCCACGGTGCCGAAGACACTCGATAGAATCCGGGGGCGCGATGAATCGCGCCCCTACAATCCGAAGTCGTTGCGCGTGTAGACCGCAACGAACGGCAATCCCGCGGCCTCGATGGCTTCACGGCCACCTTCGAGTCGATCGACGAGCGTGACGACGCCCGACACCACGTAGTCCGCGGCGCGAAGCTTCTCGACTGCCTTGAGCGTGGAGCCACCCGTGGTCGTCACGTCCTCGAGGATGACGAGCGCGGCGCCGGGCGGAAGCGTGGTGTTGCCCTCGAGAAACCGCTTCGAGCCATGATCTTTGGCTTCTTTGCGGACGTAGACGGCATCTTTGGGTGTCCCGCGCAGATGACTCGTGAGTGCAACGGCGCTTGCGAGCGGGCACCCTCCGAGCTCAACGCCCGCGACCGCATCGCACGCGGGAAGTGCTGCAAGTGCATCGAGCATGAGTTCGCCGGCGAGCGCGTGGCCTTCGGCGGTGAGCACCGTCTGCTTGCAGTCGATGAAAAAATCGCTCTCTTTGCCGGACGCGAGCACGACGCGCCTGCGAGCGAACGACCGCTCACGAAGCATCTCAAGCAACCGCGCGCGGTTGAAAGCAGCTTTGCTCGATGCCATCAGCGTTTCTTTTGAACGGCCTTCGTGCCCTTCTTGAGAACCGGAACCACCGGCGGAGGCGGCTCGCGACGCGAAGTTTGCTTGTCTGGCGTGATCGGCGCCGCCGCGGCTGTTGGTGCGGGTGCGGCTTTGACTTGCGCGGGTGCGGTGACGACCGTGCGAACCTCGCGGCCGGCCTGCGCGACCGTTTCGCGTGCCACTTCACGTGTTTGAGCGGCCGGGCGAGCATGCGCCGCGGTGGTCGTTGCGGCGCGCGAAGGAGTTGCTGCGGACGCCGCGCGAGCGATGGGACGCGCTAGAGGGGCCGATCCGGTTTGCACGTGGCCGCGGACGAGGCCACCCGATGCAATGGCAATGCGTGGCGCGCGGAGGTTCCCGACAACCTTCGCGCCCGCTTCGACGTGCACGGATTCGTCGGCAACGAGATCGCCGCGCACGGCGCCGCGGACGACGATGCGCTGCGCGTTGATGTTGGCAGCGACGAGGCCGCTCGTGTCGACGAGCGCTTCGCCCGAGCACTGAATCTCACCCTCGATGCGCCCGGCGATCTCGAGATCGCCCGTGCCGATGACGCGCCCGCGAACGAACGTCGCGCGGCCGATCACGGTCGTTTCAGCCACTTTTGCCATAGCCGCCACCTTCACACATCCATGTCGACGTTGCCCTTGAACTGGGCACCGTCGGCGATGGTGATGCGCGTTGCTTTCACGTTTCCAATGACCTTCGCGCCGTTTTGCAGATCCACGCGATCGGTCGAATGGATGTTGCCCGTGACGGCGCCTGCAACAGCCACCGGCCCGCTAGCGATGTCTGCCTCGACCACGCCACCTTGATCGATGGTGATGCCGTCTTTGGCAACGACCTTGCCGCGAATGGTGCCTTGCACGAGGACGTCTTCGTCGCTCGTGATCTCGCCTTCAATCGTGATGCCTACGCCGATGACCGTGCTCGCCATGTCGTCCTCCGCAAGAGTCTTAGAGCATGTTTACCAGCCTGCTGCGCGAATCGATTCGTCGGTTGGGCGCTACGGTGCCTGCGCACGTACGACAAGTACGCTTACGCGGGCTCCTCGCGCCCGCCCTAGCCTCAATTCGCTCGCGACGGCTGGAAAACATGCTCTTGAATCGGAATGCTGCCGCCTGCTCTTAGCGGCGCCTCCCGCTGTTCGTTGTGTTCTCCGAAAGCTCGGGGGGCAGGTCGAATTCTGTGGCGAGGTGGCCGGTAAATTCGGCGCCCTCTTCGATTGTCACTGATTCACCATGCATGTCGCCACGCACTTTCGCGCCGACTTCGATGCGCACGACACCTTGGGCTTGGACGTCGCCTGCGAGCTCGCCGCGGATCGTGACCGCTTGCGCGTCGATGTTCGATGCTGCGCGCGCGCCATGGTCGACCGTGAGATCTCCGCGGAGCGAAATGTCGCCTTCGATGCTGCCTTCGATCCGCAGACTGCCGTCACCTGACACGCGACCGCGCACGCGTGTGGCGCGGCCGATGACCGCTTCGCTTCCGACGTCGGCGTGCGAACGTGCCGTTTTTGCCATCATCGTGGTAGCGCCTACTAGTACAGGCGTTCATGGCTGTCACCAGTGACGCGGCTTCCAAGAAGCACGTGATTGTGCGCTAAGCTCGCGCGCGTTTTGGGTCGGCCGGGGACGCTTTTCACATGGTCGCTCTGCGCGGTGCCGCTCATCGGCGTCGCCGAGCTCGTCTTGCACGTCAAGCAAACGACGGTCGACGTTGTGACGGACGCGGATTGGAACGCCGCGCGCGACGCCGTGAAGGACGCAGCCAAGCCTGACGATCTCGTCTTGTTCGCGCCGTTCTGGGCGGATCCGCTCGGCCGGCGCGCGTTCGGCGACGAGCTCGCGGGCATGAAGAAAGAAGCGCGGGCGGACGAATCGCGTTTTGCTCGGGCCTTCGAGGTCTCCATCCGCGGCGCCCGCCGGCCCGAGCTCACCGGATGGCGCGAAGCTTCCGAACGGAGAGTCGGGCCCATCACCATCCGCGTTTACGAAAATCCTTTGCATGTAAAGGTTCTCACCGACGTGCTCGATGAAGTTGGTCCGGAGCACGTGACGGTTTCGCGCGTCGATGCGAACGGCGCCGAGACACCCTGCACGTGGCAGCACAGTGCCGGGCAACCCGGCGGACTCGCAGTCCCGCAGGGTCCCGCCATCCCCGGCGACAGGTTCGTGTGCACGAACGGCGGCTACGTCGGTGCAGCCGTACTCCACAACGACGATCACCATCCGCATCTCTGCCTGTTCGCGAGCGCAAGCGGCACGACGCGCATTCGCGTAAAGGATGTCGCGTTCGGGCAATCGCTCGCAGGCCACGCGGGAGTGCAATGGGTGACCGATCGAACGCCCACGCCCGAGCGCATCGAGCTCGCGTTCTCCGCGTTCGATCGGCCCATCGGCCAGCACCATCATAGGGTGGGCACCGGTTGGGTCGACTTCGAGTTTCCAACACCCGAGATCGCCGGCAAACGCGGCGATCTCGTCGCCGACGTCACGGGAAGTGGTGGGGGCGCGCGTCATTTCTGCTTCGAGGCGAACACGCGATGACAGAGAATCTCCCGGCCGCGCCCCCCGTGCCCTGGGTGCGCAAACACATCGACTCCCTTCTTGGCGTTGGACTCGGCGGCGGCTATGTCGCGTGGCTGCTCGCGACCGCACGGAGCCTTGGTTTCTCGCGCGACGAAGGCTTCTATTTTTCGGCCGCGCACGACTACGAGCGGTGGTTTTCGCTTCTGCTCGAGTCGCCGCGAAGGGCGTTTGCGCGTTCGGCGATCGACCCCATTTGGGCAAACAACCACGAGCATCCGTCGCTCATGAAGAGCCTATTTGCGATTTCGCACATGCTCTTTTACGAGAAATGGAAGATCTTTGCCGACGAGAGCACGGCGTTCCGCTTCCCCGGAATGCTGATGATGGGCCTCACAATCTATGTAACGTACATGTTCGCAGCGCGTCATTTCTCGCGGCGCGCTGCGATGGTTTCCGTCCTCGCGCTCGGCCTCATGCCAAGGGTCTTCTATCACGCGCACCTTGCATGCTTCGACGTCCCCATCATGGCCATGTGGACATCCTGCATCTACGTCTATTGGCGTGCGGAGGGGGGTGGCAAAACGTCCACCTCGCCGTCCAGGGTTGGTAGTGGCCTCGGATGGACTCTCGGGGTGGGGATCGTCTTTGGTCTTGCGCTCGAGACGAAACACAACGCCTGGATGCTTCCGGCGGTCTTCGTTCCGCATGCCATGGTCGTGCATGGTCGCGCCATGGTGCGAAGCATGCGGGGCTCACGTTTTTCGCTGCCGCTTTCGCTCGTCGCGATGGCGACGATAGGGCCCGCGGTCTTCCTCTTGCTCTGGCCATGGATGTGGAATGACACCCTCCCGCGCATTTCGGAATACGTAAGCTTCCACCTCCATCATGAGTATTATAATATCGAATTTCTTGGCCGGACGTATTTCGGGCCGCCGTCTCCAAAAGCGTATATGCCGGTGATGATCCTTGCCACCGTGCCCACGGTGACCATCGTGCTCTTTCTCGTTGGCCTGATCGACCGTGTGCATTTGCTCTCGATGCGCGCGTCCTCATGGCTTTCCCAATTTCTCGATCACAGGCTGCCGTGGCCCAAGACGGCTCCGGAGCGCGATCGCGTTCAAACGGATTTGCTCATTCTCCTTGCGTTTGCCGTGCCGCTCGGGCCCTTTCTATTGCCACACACACCCATCTTTGGCGGCACGAAGCACTGGATTCCGGCGTATCCATTTCTTGCCATTCTCGCCGGTCGCGGGTTCGAGCTCGTGTGGTCGCGCATCGAGGCACTTCTGACATCACGGTGGTCCTTCCATGCCACGAAGGCACGTGGGATCGAAGTTGCGGTAACGGCGCTCACGTTCTCTGGTGCGCTCGCGGTGACCATTCATTCGCACCCTTTCGGTCTGTCCACGTACGTGCCTTTCTTTGGCGGAACGGCGGGTGGCGCGGATCTCGGACTCAATCGCCAGTTTTGGGGATTTACGACCGAGAGCCTGGATCCGTATTTCCAAAAGAATACCAAGTCCGGAGATACGGTTTATATCATGGACACGGCATGGCCATCATGGGCGCGCATGGTCGAAGAGAAGCGCGTGCCTTCAGGGCTTCGCGGGGTAGGCAGCCCCGCAGAAGCCATGTTTTCGATTGTGCATCATGAACAACACATGAACGAAGTCGATTACAATATCTGGACTGAATATCGATCTTCGACGCCCGATGACGTGCTCACGCACGACGGCGTGCCCATCATCACGGTCTACAGGAGGCCGTCGGTTGCGCGCCCGCACAGCAAGTGATGAGCCGGTCTAGCCCGGATAATTCATGACGCGATTTCTGCAGACGGCCGAGACCGCAGCGAAAAGGGCGCACGCCGTATCGCAGGACCGAGGCGTACTGTACGTACGCCGCAGGTCCGAGAAACGCCGTAC
>WQYX01000033.1 GCA_009781005.1 Polyangiaceae bacterium
CGACGAGACGGGCATCGACTGCGGAGGTCCCACGGCACCGAACCGCTGCGACGTCGGGCAGGGTTGCGTGAGCAATGACGATTGTGATGCCCTTGCATGCGATGTTGGCAATACGAACTTGTGCTTGCCTGCATCCCACACCGACGACGTGAAGAATCTCGATGAGACGGGCATCGACTGCGGAGGTCCCACGGCACCGAACCGCTGCGATGTCGGCCAGGGCTGCGTGAGCAATGACGACTGCAACAACGTTGCATGCGATGTGGGGGTAACGAATCTCTGTCTCCCGCCATCGGCAACGGATGGATTCAAGAATGGCACGGAGACGGACGTCGACTGCGGTGGCGGCGCGCCAACCAATGCGCCTCCATGCGCTGTTGGGAAGAAATGTGGTGTCGATAACGATTGCTCGGTTCACGTCTGCAATTACACACACGCGTGCGTCGAAGCTCCCTCGTGCCGACAACAGCATGGTGGTGACACGTGTGGCGCCGGCGAAACGGGCCACGGTGAGACCCACGAATCGTGCTGCGCGTCACTTCCGCTTCCGGGCACCACGACGAGAGTCGACAAATACGAAATCACCGCCGGGCGCGTCCGCGAATTCTTGAGAGTCGTTGGTAACAACGTGCAGGGATGGTGGAATACGTTCACCACGGCGAATCCGGCAAGCCCTGCGGTCGCGCAAATACGCACGCAGGACGTGCAATACCTGCCGACCGGGCTCTCCACCCCCGTCGCCCCTCTCGCAACGCGCTATGGCACCGCGAACACCTCGTTCGGCGTCTACCAGCACCTCGGTGAGTACGTCTTCTTCGATGATCAGCCATCCACGTCCCAGGGGTGTTGGATCGGCACCACGGCAGCCAGTGGATACGGTCACCCGACATATTGGTTCGACGACGCCACCCGCGCAGCCCAGTTCGGATCGGCGCCGCGCGTGTTGAAACAGAATGATCTCGACGAAAAGTCACTCAACTGTGTGACCCAGATCCTTCTCGCGGCTTTCTGCGCTTGGGATGGTGGCAGGCTTCCAACCCAGGCGGAGCTCTCGGGCACGGTCGCAGGCTCAACTGCGAACAGCGCATGGGGTGCCGGCAGCTTTCCCTGGGGAAATTCACCCTCGAGCAACGACACTCTGTCGACGGCCAACCCTGGCCGCCAGGGATACTCGTACGCGGGAGGCTATTACTTCGTGCCAATGACAAACCCCAATGATGGCACGATTAACTTCGCGGCATCGCTCTACAACACGACGAACTGGAATCCGTCCGTCCCGGCCATGCCACAATTCCGCTATACGTGGCCGTTGGTAGACGATTGGGCCCAAGCCGACCAGGCATTCGCCATTTCAGCACCCGGCCGAATGGTCAACGACAAACACGCAAACCCGAACCCAGGTGCGCCAGGTGGTGTGCTCGACGGCTGGTTCGACTTGGCAGCAAACCTCATGGAAATGGTCGCAGACGGCAGCGGCACCAGCTACAATCTACCCCAGAAGTATTGGGTCGGGGGATCGTGGGAAGGACACGGTGTCTCCCGCAACAACCAATATGCTGCGAACATCCTCACCAAGTACGGGAAAACGGGTGGCCGGTGCGCGCGCTGAGCTTTACGTGGTACGAACGTAGCATTACATTCTAGTATTGCTTTCAATTGACACTGCACTCAGAGCATGTTTCCCCGCCTGCTGCGCGAATCGATTCGTCGGTTGGGCGCTGCGGTGCCTGCGCACGTACGAAAAGTACGCTTACGCGGGCTCCTCGCGCTCCGCCCTAGCCTCGATTCGCTCGCGACGGCTGGGAAACATGCTCTCAGGTCTTCATCATGTTTGACTTTTACGCCTCCTCATCGAGGGTAGTGTCGCATTCCTATTTTCATTCGAGGATACCGTGTACATCATGCGGAATGTAAGTTGGGCAGCCATCGTGGCAATCCTTGGGGCAGTTGGCGTAGGCGCATGCGGGAGCACGGGGTCGGATGGCTCCTTCGGCAACCCGTCGGGGAATCAGAACGGCGATGCGGGATCCGGTGGCCAGCCCGGTTTCGGCGGAACCCAGGGTGACGCCGGATCCGGCGGTGATGGAACGGGCAACCAGGGTGACGGTGCCCCAGAATGCGCTGCAACGAGCGCAAAGGCGCAGCTCACGCCGGTGAACCTCGTTGTCATGCTTGACAGGTCTGGCAGCATGGGCGACAACAAATATGAGGGCTACAATCCTCAGCAGCGCTGGATCCCCGTTACCAATGCCATAGAGGCTTTCTTCGCCGACAATGGCTCCGCAGGGATGAGCGCCGCTCTCACGTTCTTCCCAAACGCATTGAATTCGTGCACTGCATCGGATTACTACACCGCGGAAGTCCCGCTCACTGCGCTTCCGAACAACGCTGCGTTTGCACCCGTGATCGGCGCGAATGCCCCGGCGCACGCAGATACTCCCACGCTTGCCGCCGTCAACGGAGCCATTCATCAGGCGCAGGCGATCAACGAGGCTGATCCGAGTGGAAAGGCCGTCATCGTCCTTATCACGGACGGTGAGCCATATTGTTGTACGTGGCCTACTGTCGATCCCCCTGTTGCGAACTGGGCCTTGAGCTGTACGAACGGCGTTCATGATAATACCCTCGCCGACGCCAATTCAGGCGCGAATCTGAATGCCAGCGCAGCTGCCATCGCGAGCGTCAGGGCAACCATCCCGACATACGTTATCGGCGTCAGCTCGGATGCTACCAATCTCAACACACTTGCAAGCGCCAGCGGTACATCCCTTATCCAGGTCGATGTCGCCGCCAATCCAGCAGATACGAGCTCGGCACTTATCGCCGCATTGAATACTATCCGTGGTGACGTCGTGAGTTGCGATTTCGATATCCCGAAGCCGCCGGATGGTCGGACACTCGACTTCAATAAAGTCAATGTTGCGTACACGCCTTCGGGGCAGGCTGCACAGACGCTCTCATACAGCGCGGATTGCTCCACGGCGAATAGCTGGCACTTCGACAATCCCGCAGCGCCAACGAAAGTCCAGCTCTGCACGGACACATGCAACGCAGTTCGCTCGACGCAAAATAGCCAGGTTGACGTGGTCTTCGCGTGCGTCGATCGGCCCGATATCGTGAAATAGGGTACCGTCGACGGGATATGGGGTACCATCGAAGCATGATGATCAGAGGCGTCCACACCATCCTTTACAGCACCAACGCCGACGCCGACCGCTGCTTCTTCCGGGATGTGCTCGGACTGCCCTCGGTCGACGCCGGCGATGGCTGGCTCATCTTCGCCCTTCCTCCGGCGGAGATGGGGATTCATCCTTCCAGCGGATCAAGCCACGAACTTTATTTCATGTGTGACGATATCACGGCGTTTTGCGAAGCAATGCGCGATAAGGGAATTGAGATAACCTCCCCCGAAGATCAAGGCTGGGGGATCCTCACTCGGATCACGCTGCCCAGCGGCGCCATGCTCGGTGTCTACCAGCCAAAGCATCCGTCACCGCAATCGTAACGTGAGAGCGTGTTCTACAGCCGTCGCGAGCGAATCGAGGCTAGGGCGGAGCGCGAGGAGCCCGCGAAAGCGTACTCTTCGTACGTGCGCAGGCACCGCAGCGCCCAACCGACGCATCGATTTGCGCAGCAGGCTGTTGAACACGCTCTGAGGCTTCCCTCGGTAAGTTTTATGCGTTCTTCGCTTCTGCAATGAACGCTTCGACTTTGGCGAAGTCGATCCTGCCGGGTGCCTGTTCAACGCCACTTGCCGCATCGACACAGAACGGGCGGACCGCGGCGACAGCCGCACGGACGTTGCCGGCGTGAAGACCGCCCGCAAGTGTGAGCTTGCGCGTCCGAGCAAGATCGCGCACGACGGGCCAGCCGAAAGCGGTCACGCTTTCGACCGTTGCGCGCACGAGCAAATAGTCGCCTGGAAAGGTGCGCGCGGCCATGACATCGCCTTCTGTCGCGACACGTGCGGCTTTGTACGCGCGAGGCAGGAGCGCGGCGACGATGTCGCATGTCTCGTCGCCTGCGAGCTCCAAGCAATCGAGTTCTGCCTCGCCTGCGAGCGCACGCATCTCGACAATCGGCATGTTCGCGACGATGCCGACGACGTCAACGTGCGTGCTCCTTGCGCGCGCGCTGTCGCGTACGGCGCGCGCTATCCGACGGGCTGCTTCGGCGCTGATCCGACGCGAGCTGCCCTCGCAGAAATTCAGCCCAATAGCAGTTGCGCCGAGCTCTACGCAGCGCACACCTTGCTCGGCGGAGCGTAGGCCGGACACTTTAACATGCATCACGAATACGTTTCCTAACCTGCTGCGCGCCGCAAATCGTCGTTCGGCCTCCCTCAGAATACTCCGAGTATTCCTCGGTCGGCCTCGCTAGCTTTGCGTCGCTCGCGACGGTTATGAAACGCATTCTTAGAGCATGTTTACCAGCCGTCGCGAGCGAATCGAGGCTAGGGCGGAGCGCGAGGAGCCCGCGAAAGCGTACTCTTCGTACGTGCGCAGGCACCGCAGCGCCCAACCGACGCATCGATTTGCGCAGCAGGCTGGTAAACATGCTCTTAGTCCGATAGCCCTAGCAATCTCTTGACTGTCTGCAGGAGCATGGGGGCTTGAATGGGTTTGGAGATATACGCATCCGCTCCGAGCGACAGTGCGCGTTGCCGATCTTCATCCCCGCTTTCGGTCGTGATGACGACGATGGGGACGTCTTTGTGCGCGGTGTCGGTTCGGATACGCCGAACGAGCTTCAGTCCATCCATGATCGGCATGTTGATGTCGGTCACGATGATGTCGAACCGCCCGGCCGCAAGCTTGCGAAGGGCATCGACGCCGTCGTCAGCTTCGGTAACGCGCAGGTTCGGGACGCGCGACAGCGCGAACACGATGAGCTGGCGCATCATAGGCGAATCCTCGACAACGAGGCTGTGGAGGATTCGGGGCGAGTCGGAGGTTTCCGAGGTCGACACGGCGTACGAAACTACACGGTTCTCGCGAAAGGCGCGAACATTCGCCGCGATTCACAGCATTGAGATCGCACGCGCGCCGGAGCGTGACGTTATCGAAGTGTGGATTCGCGATCGAACCAGGATTTAATTTTTCAGGATGCCGGTACGCCTCGTGCTTGGGGTGCCGGCCATGGCGGCGGGAAACACGACGGGGAAAGCAACAAACTGCGCGGATCGAACGAGTGAGGTGGTGCTCCGAGATCCACGAGCTAGATCGGCAGCGGCCCACCTCGCGCGGGCGATCCTCCTCGCGGCGACCGCGGTCGTCGGTGCGTGCTCGAGCGGGTCGAGCGGTGGCAACGTTCAGACGAACGGCGCGCTTGGAGATGCGGGCGAGCTCGACGCGGTGGACGCCGCGCCTCTCCACTGCGGAGATCCCGGTGCCCCGCTCTGCGCTCCGGGCGAGGAGTGTCGCGATAACGCCGATTGCGATTCCCTCATCTGCACGGACGGCATCTGCGCAGCTCCATCTGCAACGGACGGCGTCAAGAACGGCGACGAGACAGACGTGGATTGCGGCGGCGCCTCGGCCCCGAAGTGCGCGGTCGGACAATCGTGCATTGTGCACGCAGATTGCGTGAGCGATGCGTGCCCATCGGGCACGTGCCTGTCGTCGCGAAGCTGCAAGCAACACTTCGGCGGCGAGACGTGTGGCGCCGGCGAGATCGATGATCCCGCGCACGTGCACGAGGATTGCTGTCTGTCGATTCAGCCTGGCAACAAACCGTACCGGCTCGACAAGTACCTCGTCACGGCGGGCCGCATGCGCGCGTTCATCGAGACGGTGGGCCCTGACGTGCGCTCGTGGGCGCAGGCCAATCGAGCACTGCTCCCCACGTACTGGAGTGCTGCATGGGACAGCTCGCTGCCTGCGAACGAAGTGGATGTCGTGCAGCTCATTGGCACCGGCCAGGGAACGAACGCGTACTGGACGAAGCCGGGCGAAGCCAACGGCTGTTACGCCAAGGGCCAAGGCAGCCCCACGTACTGGCACGCGCCCGACGTGCTCTCCCAATACGCAAACGACGAGCGCGCGTGGACCCAAGATGAACTCGACACCAAGACGCTCAACTGCACACCGCGCGCGCTCTTCGTTGCGTTCTGCGCCTGGGATGGCGGTCGCCTGCCCACGTGGTCTGAATGGGCTTACGCCGTGCGTGGGGATGATACGGAGAAAGTGCATCCATTCCCGTGGGGCGCGGACACGGACATCTATTCGTATGCCTCGTACGATCACAACTACGGATGGCCGCCTGCGCGCGTGGGGATGCCGCTTGCCAACGATGGCTTGCCGGTCGACCGTGCCTTCAACGTGGCTGCTCCAGGCCGCTTTCCGGCGGGCGCAGGGCCGTTCGGCCACCAGGATTTGCTAGGCCTCGTCGAGACGTTCGTGTCTGGCGATTCCACTGGCAAAAATCTTAGTCAGGGAGGCATCCGCCAGTACTCGTTCCAGGAGGCGTACTACGGCGTCGAGGCATACGGCACGTCGAAATCGTGGTCGTCGTACATCAGCCACATGGCCGTTGGTGCTCGCTGCGCGCGCGACCTGGCAGAGTAGCAGAGACCGCTTTCAAGTTGGCGTGAGGTCGAGGCGGGGCCGAGGAGCGGACCGGAACAGCCTTGTGTGGCTTTGAGGACCGCACCGCAGGCCCCAACGATGAGATCGCGCCAAATCGAAAGCGGTCATTCTAGCCAGGCGCGGAGCTCGCTACCGAGGACGCGCGGTGCTCTTCGAAGAGCCTCGATGTTCGCGCTTCCGGTGAGAAGCATGACGGCGCGGAGCTCTGCTTCGATGCCGTCGAAGAAGGCAAGAACTCCATCGCGTCCGCCGGCATGAAAGGCTCTGAGAACGGGACGCGCGAGGCCCGCGGCGCTTGCACCGAGTGCGATGGCGCGTGCGACGTCGACGCCGGTGGCGATGCCGCCCGTCGCGATGATCGTCTGAAAACCGAGCGGCGCCAGCATGCCGACGCTCGCGCCCGTGGGGATGCCCCAGTCCCAGAGTGCGTGTCCGATGGCGGCGGCGCGCGCGTCTGCCGCTTGCTCCGCGCGTTTCGTTTCGACGGCGACCCACGACGTGCCTCCGGCGCCCGACACGTCGACGTGCGCAACGCCGGCGCTGCGAAGGCGCGCTCCCACGCTGCGCGACAGCCCGCATCCCGTTTCTTTGACGATGATGGGAACGTCGAGCTCGCGGACGAGCCGATCGATCGTCTCGAGGCCGCCGGTGAAATCGCGATCGCCACCGGGCTGCACGAGCTCCATCGCCGGATTGAGATGGATGCAGAGTGCATCGGCTTCGACGCGTGCGACGAGTGCCGCGATCTCGTCGGTGGACATGCGTTTCGCGTGCACGACACCGAGGTTGCCGAGCACGAGGGTGTGCTTCGCGAACGCTCGCACGGAGTACGTCCACTCGGCGTCACGCTGCACGTGCATGGCGCGCTGGCTTCCGAGACCGAAGCCGTAACCGCGCTCTTCGGCGATTTGCGATAGCTGGCGATTCACGTGCGCCGCCTCTTCGGTGCCGCCCGTCATCGCGGCGATGAAGATCGGCACGCGAAGGCGCTTTTTGAGAATCGTGATGCTCGTGTCGATCGCGTTCGCATCGAGCTCGGGCAGTGCGTCATGCACGAAGCGCACTTGCTCGAGCAGCGTGGTCGTGTTGCGGAACGCGATCTCGCTCGTGGCGCACAACGCGAGATGATCGATTTTGCGCTGTCCAATGATGCTCATCGGCGGTCCTCGGTTCGTGCGCGTCACACGCGACGTCGTCGCACTCTCGAAACTTCAAGAAACTTCAAAGAAAATTGAAAGTAGTTGAATTTTCACGACATAATAAACATGGCAGAGGTTGACGAAGGCCCGAGCCGCTCGTAAGACACCCCCCTCGCATGAACTCGAGCCTCCTCTCATGCGACGCAGACTATCGCTCCGCCTCGCGAGATCGCGAAGCGTTTTCCTTGCTGCTCGATGCCGTGCGAAGCGACGTCGACGCCGAGCTCGCGAGCTGGCTAAAGCCGCGCGTCTTGGCCGCCGCGCAGATCAGCGGCGACGTCTTCGCGGTCGCGAAGGCGATCGAGCGCCTCGCGCTTCGTGGCGGCAAGCGAATGCGCGCAGCGCTCATCGCAGCGGCCTACGCGTCGTGTTGCGAGGACGCGAGCGAACGTGCGCACGAAGACGCGGCCGAGGCGCGGTGGGCCGGAGCGCGTGCAGCCATGGTCGCGATCGAGCTATTACAGGTCTACTTCCTCATTCACGACGACTGGATGGATGACGATGACGTCCGGCGTGGCGGACCGGCGGTGCACGTCGTCCTGCGCGACAGGCTCGGTTCGAAACGCCTCGGCGACGCAGCCGCGATCCTCGCAGGAGATCTCGCGTGCGGCTACGCGCAGGCGGCGCTGCTCGAGTGTGCGTTGCCGGCGGAGCGCGTCGTTCGTGCGGCGAGTGCGTTCGCGCAGATCCAACAGGAAGTCGTCGCGGGGCAGATCGCCGAGATGCACTCGGCGTACGATCGCGATGCGTCGTCGACTTGGAGCAACCTTTCGGTTGCTCCAAGCGTCGAGACGATCCACGCGCTGAAGACCGCGAGCTACACGGTCGCGGGGCCGCTCACGATCGGTGCGTTGCTCGCGGGCGCCGACGACGCGCGCGTCGCGGGGCTTGCGTGCTTCGGTCGGCCGCTCGGCATTGCGTTCCAGCTTCGCGACGATTTGCTCGGAGTCTTCGGCGATCCCGCCGCGACCGGCAAACCCGTTTGGAACGATCTTCGTCAGGGCAAGCGAACGGCGCTCGTCGCGGAGCTTCGCGGAGACGCGGCTGCCGAAGCGCAACTTGCGCGCGTGCTCGGCAACGCCGATGCATCGCACGCCGAACTCGAAGCGCTCGTTCGCACGATGGAGCAGAGTGGTGCGCGAAGTCGTGTCGAGGCACGCGTGGAGGATCTGCTTCTAGAAGCGCGTCGCGCACTCGAGACCATCCACCTCCCGTGGGCTCCGGGGCGTGCGTGGCTCTCGGGTGCGATTTGCGCTCTTGGGGAACGTTCGGCATGACGTGCGGCACGGCTCACGGCAAAGTGATTCTTCTCGGCGAACACGCAGTCGTTTACGGCGTGCCCGCGCTCGCCGTGGGCATTGACCGTGGCGCATGGGCAGATGCGGCGGCAGCCGAAGGCAATGCATCCGTCAGCTCGCTGCACGTCCACGGCTGGAACATCACCGTGACGGACGACGTCGACGACGAGGGGCTGCCCCTCGCACGCGCGCTGCGCGACATTCTGCGCGCGACGCGCACGGCACAACGCACGAGTGGCATCTCGCCCGTCGGCCCGATGATGGTGCACGCCGGCGCGGATTTGCCCCCTGGCGGCGGTCTCGGCTGCTCGGCGGCGATCGGCGTTGCCATCGCGCGCGCTCTCGATCCGGCTGCGTCGGATGCAGCCATTACCGAGCGCGTCGATGCGTGGGAACGCGTGTTCCACGGCAACCCGTCGGGCATCGACATGGCGGTGTCCGTTCTCGGGGGGTGCATTCATTTCGAGCGCGCGCTGGCGGCGCACGAGTCGAGGCCGACCATCCGGCGCGTGCATCTCCCGCGACCCCTGCTCTTGTGCATCGGCCATAGCGGCATTGCGTCGAGCACCAAGACGATGGTCGAAGCCGTCGCGCGTCTGCGCGATTACCATCCGGGAGCCACGCAGAGAGCATTTGATGCAATCTGCACGTTCGTGGCCAGCGCGCGTCTCGCGCTCGAGGCGGGCGACGTCCGCGCGATCGGTACGCTGCTCGATCGCAACCAGAGGATCCTCCGAGATCTCTCCGTTTCAACGCCGGACATCGAGCGAATGTGCGAAACGGCGCGGACTGCCGGAGCGTGCGGTGCGAAGCTCACGGGCGCGGGCGGAGGCGGCTCGGTCGTCGCGATCGTCGAGGACGTCGCGCGCGGCGAAGCCGTTCTCGAGAATTGGAAGCGTGACGGCTTCGACGGTTTTCTGGCGCGCGTTGGTGCGAGCGCCGGCAAAGACGTGTCGCTGTCCGCGGTCGTGCAGGAGTCGGCATGAAATCGGTCACGGTCGTGGCTCACCCGAACATCGCGCTCGCGAAGTACTGGGGCAAGCGCGGAGGCGACGGCAACGTGCCTGCCGTGCCGAGCCTCTCCGTGACGCTTTCGGGAATGTCGACGACGACCACGGTGACCTTCGACGACGGGTTGGCGGGCGACGAGCTCGTACTCAATGGCGCGATCGTCGGCGATCGTCCGCTCGCCCGCGTCACGGCGTTGCTCGACGTGGTTCGTCGCGAGGCGAACATCGGTGCGCACGCTCGCGTCGTGTCGAGGAACGATTTTCCGACGGCGAGCGGTCTCGCGTCGAGTGCGTCGGGGTTCGCGGCGCTGGCGCTTGCCGCTGTTCGCGCGGCTCATCTCGACTGGTCACGCCCGCGCGTCAGCGATCTCGCGCGCAGGAGTTCGGCGAGCGCGGCGCGCAGCTTGTTCGGCGGCTTCGTCGAACTCGACGGCGGCGAGGGTGCTCCCGGGCTCGCGCTGCCCGTTGCGGGTCCGGACGCGATCGATCTTCGTGTGCTCGTTTGCGTGGCAACCGAAGACGCAAAGCTGATCTCGTCCACCGAGGGCATGCGGGTGACCCAAGAGACGAGCCCGTACTATGCCGCGTGGCTCACCGAAGGTCCGCTCCTCTGCGCGAGGATCCGCGACGGCGTGCTCGCGGGTGATTTTCGTGCGGTTGGCGAGTGCGCCGAGAGGAGCGCGCTCGCGATGCACGCTTGTGCCATGGCAGCCGGCGTCGTCTATGTTTCTGGGACGACGCTCGCTGCACTCGCGGAAGTGCGGGCGATGCGCGCTCTCGGAATCGACGCGTACGCCACCATCGACGCCGGCCCGCATCTCAAGTGCCTCGTGACTTCGCAATCGATGCATGATGCAAAGACGCGGCTCGCGCGCGTGCCGGGTGTGGTTCGCATCCTCGAGACGTCGCCGGGTCCAGGTGCGCGCGTGCTCGAAGAGGGCACGGACCGATGAAGGTGTTTGCGCCCGGCAAACTCGTGCTCACGGGCGCGTACGCCGTGCTCGAAGGCGCGCCGGCCATCGTCGTTGCGACCAGCCGCGGCGCCGTGGCCGATACTGCTTTTTGTACCGCAACTCCCACGCCCGAAGTTCGCGCAGCCATTGGCGATGCGCCTGCGCCCGCGCCAGCGATGGATGCCTCGGCGCTCTTCGATGGCGATCGAAAGCTCGGACTCGGCGCGAGTGCGGCCATCCTCGTTGCGTCGCTCGGGGCCATTGCGGTGCGCGAGGGCGCGCAGGATTTGTCGGACGCAAAATTTCGTGACGTGCTCTTCGCTCGCGCGCGCGGCGCCCACGCGGCTGTGCAGCGCGGAGGAAGCGGCGTCGACGTTGCTGCGAGCGTCTTCGGCGGCACGCTTCGCTACGTCATGGGCGCACGTCCCGAGCGCGTGGTGCTGCCGCCCGGCATCCAGCTTGCGGTGTTCGCTTGCCCGAAGAGCGCGCGCACGACCGATCTGCGCGCTCGCGTCGATGCGCTCGCATCGTCGGATCCGGCTACGCATCGCGCGCATCTCGGGGATCTTGCACGTATTGCCCGCGCAGCGGCGGACGCCGTTTCCGAGGGCGATCGCGCCGCGTTCATCGCAAGGGTAGCGGACGCGGCGCGAAGCCTCGCGCGTCTCGGTGAAGCTTCGGGCGCACCCATCGTGCCTCCGGGGCTCGATGCGCTTTCGGACCTTGCCGTGGAAGAGGGCGGTGCGTTCTGCGTGTCCGGTGCGGGTGGAGGGGACGTTGCTTTTTTCGTCTCCGGCACGCGCCCGTCGCCCACGTTTGTCGAGCGCGCCGCGGCGCTCGGTCTTGCCGTACTGGACGTAACTCTGGATGAGAAAGGAGTGAGGGCATTGCCCGCGATCGCGGTCGCGCCGGACGCCTGAACGCGGATGACCAAGCGCACTTCGCAGCTTCCTGGCTTCTACAAGATGACGATCGACGATCGACGCAATCTCGTCGGCGAGGCCACCGGCGTCGACGCCGCGGAGATCGCCCACGCGCTCGCCGCAGGAGGACTCGCGGCTGCGACGGCCGACAAGTTCGTCGAGAACGTGCTCGGCGTCTACGCGCTTCCTTATGGCGTGACGCTCAACGTCTGCGTCAACGGCCAAGATTTCGTCGTGCCGATGGTCGTCGAGGAGCCCAGCGTCGTCGCGGCTGCGTCGAGCGCCGCGAAGATGGTGCGCGCCGGCGGTGGGTTTCATGCCGAGGTCGATCCGCCGCTCATGATCAGCCAGGTGCAGATTACACACGTCAAGGACGCCGCGGCTGCCACCTCACGCATCCTCGATGCGAAAGCGGAGATCCTCGCGAAGGCGAATCGCGCCGTGCCGGGCCTCGTTGCGCGCGGCGGCGGCACGCGCGATCTCGAGGTGCGCACGCTCGGCTCGCCGATCGACGAGATGATCGTCGTGCACGTCATCGTCGACTGTCGTGACGCGATGGGTGCAAACCTCATTAACACGATTGCCGAGGGCGTCGCCGATCGCCTCGCCGAGCTCGCCGCCGGCAACGTGGGTCTGCGCATCCTGTCGAACCTTTGCGACAGGCGCTGCGTGCGCGTGGGTTGCCGCGTTCCCGCCAAGGTTCTCGCCACCGAGCACATGGACGGTCATGCGGTCATCGACGGCATCGTCAACGCATCGCGCTTCGCCGAACTCGATCCGTATCGCGCTGCAACGCACAACAAAGGGATCATGAATGGCATCGACGCGGTCGTCATTGCCACGGGCAACGACTGGCGCGCCGTTGAAGCCGGCGCGCACGCGTTCGCTGCACAGTCGGGGCGCTACGCACCGCTGTCCATCTGGCGTCGCGACGGCGACGTGCTCGTCGGAAGTCTCGAGCTGCCGCTCGCGCTCGGCACGGTGGGCGGTACGCTTCGCGTTCACCCGAGCGCTCGCCTCTCTCTCGAGATGATGGGCATCGCGGAAGCGGGCGACCTCGCTGCCGTTGCCGCGTCGGTGGGACTCGCGTCGAACCTTGCCGCCGTGCGTGCGCTCGCGACCGACGGAATCCAGCGCGGGCACATGGCGCTGCATGCGCGTGCCGTGGCCGTTGCGGCCGGTGCAGTCGGGCGCGACGTCGAGCGCGTGGCTGCGATGATCGTCGAGGCGCGCGACATCACCGTGCAGGCGGCACGCCGTGCTCTCGACGTGTTGCGAAGTGATCGACCTCTGGATCAACAGGGCGAAGGAGCCACCGCGGACGCTTGACGACCGCTTTCGATTTGCCGCGATCTCATCGTTGGGGCCTGCGGTGCGGTCCTCAAAGCCACACAAGGCTGTTCCGGTCCGCTCCTCGGCCCCGCCTCGACCTCGCGTCAACTTGAAAGCGGTCCAATGAACGTCTGGTGACGCTGACGAAGTTGGCGTAGCGTGCGCCGGGTGATGCGTTCAAGGGATCCCCATAGTGATCTCGCGGGCGTTTTGCACGATGTCTCCAACACGCTCACCGTTCTTCTCGGGTGGGTGGGAGAGGCTCGCGCGCCCGGAGCTTCGGGAGAGGCCGTTGCACGTGCACTCGGCGTCATCGAACAGCGCGCGCGCATCGCTAGAGATCTCGTTCGACACGCGATTGGTGCCCCACACGTCGACGGTGCGCGAGCGCTTGGCGCGGTGATCGAAGAGGTCACGAACGCCCTGAGTGTCGAGGCCGCGCGCAAAGGAACGCGCCTCATCGTGGCTGGCGAAGCAGCAGCGATGGTGGACGGCGCACTCGATCTTGCGCAGATCTTGACGAACCTGATCTTGAACGCGATCGCTCACGCACCGCGCGACACGGTCATCGAGATCAAGACCGCCCTGGAGGACGAGCGCTGCGCGATCGTCGTTTCGGACGAGGGCCAGGGTGTATCGCCGGAACGGCGTCACTCGATCTTCCTTGGTGATTCGTCTCGCCCCGGCGGAGCCGGCATAGGCCTTCGCCATTCGCGCGCGCTCGCGCGGAGCTACCGCGGCGACGTCGATCTCGTCGTTGAAGACGGCGCACGAAAAGGCGCGGCCTTCCGTGTCTTCTGGCCACGTGCCGACGTCGTCCCGGAGTCGATCGCGTCAGCGCCGCGTGGCCGCGATCTCGATGGCCTGCGCGTGCTCCTCCTCGAGGACGACGTGGCGGTGACGCGGCTGCTCGATGCCGCCCTCGAAGCGCGCGGCGCATCGGTTGCGATCGCGTCGACCGCCGAGGAGCTCTCGGCGTCACTCGCGAACGCCGTTTACGACGCGGTGCTGGTCGATCTTTCACCCATTGCCGAAAACCCCGATCGTGCGCTCGCAAACGTTCGCGCAAGGCTTCCTCACGCGAAGATTCTACTCATCACCGGCAACGCGGATGCGGTCCCCTCCGCGTTTGCGGATCACGACGTTGAACTTGTCCGCAAGCCGTTCGAGGTTGGCGAAGTCATTCGCGCCCTCCGTGTTGGCTGCGCGAAGCCTTCTTGACGAAGCAATGGAGGCATATTATCTCGGCCTCCCCATCGCGAGGGTGGCGGAATTGGCAGACGCACTAGCTTGAGGTGCTAGCGGGTAACACCGTGCGGGTTCAAGTCCCGCCCTTCGCACTTTGCCTGTAATTACGATGACTTAGGTCGCTTGGAGCGACGGGATGAAGAAGAGCTTTTCCGGGTCGTGCCCCCCGAAGTGCCCCCCAAAAGTCGCTTTGGCCGGACTTGCGCCATCACCTCTAACGCGCGCACGGCGGCTTCCTCACCCGTCTGCACGTAGAGCGCGGTGGTGCTGACGTGTTTGTGCCCGACCATGTGAGCAATCCCGGCGAGAGGGGCGCCGCTGTTGGCACCGATGCTGATGCGCGAGTGCTTGAAGTCATATGGGCTGGTGTTGAGGCTCAACCCGGCGGCAACAACCGCCGCTTTGAGGTAGTCCCGCAGGCTGCCCTTGGCGACCTGGAACAGTTTCCCGGGCCCGGAGGGGCACACGCGGTCAAGAGCTTCCCGCGCCGCTGGGCTAAGGGGCACGTGCCGCTCAAAGCCTTCCTTGTCGATTTCACGCGAGATGAAGAGGCGGTCCGAGCCCTTCGTGTAGTGCAGCGGGGTTTCAAGTTTCAGCACCGTGATGGGACGCAACCCCGTCTCCCACAGGACCACGAAGAGCGGCCTGACAAAAGCTCTCGTGCGCGGCGCTCGCTCTGGCATCGCCAACAAAATTCGCTTCGCGTCAGCCGGTTCGATGATGGTGGCTTTCCGCTTCCGCGCGTTCTTCGCTCGCGTTCCTGTGGGACCATGCTTCGGTAGGCTTGGGACAGGGACCAAGTCTGAGCCGTGCTCACGGCACCATTCGACGAACCTCCGGAGTGCAGAGAGTTCCTTACGAACGGTGGAGCGACTGGCTTTCTGAAGACGCTCGCGCCCGTACTCACGGTACATCGGTAACGTGAAGTGCTCGAAGGAGCCGAAGAACGGCAGCAAGTGCGTCTTGAAGTACAGCGTGACGATACCGGTCCACTCCTTCGAGTTCTCCAACTCGAAGTCCGCCAAAAATTCAGCGACCCCGGTCGCCAAGTCGACGGACAGCGGTCTGTAGTGACGCCGCCCAGAGACTACGTCCGAGTAGATGCGCGCGGCTTCTTCAGCAGCTTCTCGCGGATCTGTGCGACCCGTTGATTTTTCGATGCGGCGGCCTCCATGTCGGAAGCGTACGAGATACGTCTGACGACCATTTCCTTTGGGGAGACGGAGAGTCCATCCGCCTTGCGTTCTCGTGCCCATCTTTCCACATCCTTCCGCTCAAAAACGATGCGCCTGCCAATCTTGATCGCGGGCAGTTCTGCGCGGACATAGTCCTTGAAGGTGGAGTTGCTTACCCCGAGCAACTGTGCAGCCTCGCGCGCATTCAGAAACTCTCGCGGCGAGGGCGCTGGTTTCTGTGCAGCGAGCAACCCATCTGCCGTTGCGGCGGCTCGCAGTGCTGAAAATTCTCCGGCCTCGCGCGCCTGGTCTTCCCTTTCTTTCACGAGCGCTGGGCGTGGACGCAGAGCAACTCACCGCGGTGCGGTATAACGTGGAGTATGGCGGCGTCTTTGCGGACCAGCCGGCGCGATCTTCAAGTGGGAGGACGTCGTCACTTCGTGTCGACGTGTCGACCGTTGGACGAGATGAAAAGCTGATCCGCGAGTACATCCGGAACCAGGAGAAAGAGGGCAAGAAGCTGGATCAACTCCTACTGACGAAGTGAGATCTCGCCGCCTTTAGGCGGCTCCCATGGCCTCGTGAGCGGCGCCCGTTCCAAACCGCTTTGAGCGGTTCACGCGTAAGCATCTGAACCCACCGGCTTTGCTGGTGGTGGTTCAGTAAGTCAGACACGAGCACGGAGCGTCTCCTCAGCGGCCGTCGCGAACTCGCCTTCCTGAGCGGGGCATGATGATGCGACACTGGTTCGGCGATTCAGGCGAGGAACTGATCTGAGATGGCGACCGATACTGCGACGAAGCTCGAGAAGATGACAAACCGCGCGGACTTCGAAATCCTCGCGCTTCAGATCCTTCGGACTCGCGAACCGATATACGCCGCCATCATTCGGGTTGGAATCAATGCGAAGGGCGAAACCATCCGTTCGCCTGTAGACGGGTTCTGCCTTGTACCGGGCAGCTCGCCGCCGCACTTCGTGACGTTTCAATCGACGACGACCGACGCGGATGGTTTGAAGCGGAAGTGGTTATTCGATCATAAAAAGGTGCCGTCATCCTCAACGACGAAGCGACGCAAGCCGAAACGGCCGCCTGGCGAGTCGGACGACGGCGATCTCGTAAAGGGGGCACGTGAGTCGAAGAAACTACTTGCGGATTATCCGACAGCGAAGTTCACCGTCGTGCTGGCGACGAATCAGGTCGTCGAGAAAGAGCTTTGTCTCGAGGTGGTCGCAGCTGCGGAGGCTTGGGGCGTCGATTGCGATATCTGGGAGCAATCACGACTTGCAGACGCGTTGGATACGACCAGCACCGGCCAATACTTGCGCTGGTATTACTTCCGGACGGCTGCGGAACGTCTGTCGTCCGACTTGCTCGCGCAAATTGCCCGCGAGAACCTCGATGCGTATTCCGGCCATGCGCGGATCTCGGATCCTGCCAGATGGGTTCCTCGCGATGTTGAGCGTCGCGCAATTGCGGAACTAAGTGACGCGACTGCATCCGTACTTCTGCTCGTTGGGGAGTCAGGTTTCGGGAAGACCGTAGCTGCCTATAGGGTTATGGAGGCGTGGCTCAAGCGAGACGGGTACGCCCTCTGGCTGTCTGAAGCTATCATCGAGCGGGCTGTGTCCGCCGAGGATGCCATCGACCTTGTGTTGCGTGACCGGTTTCCGTCGTTGATCGAATCTGCAATAAGGGTGCTCCCCGAGGTTCTCGGTGGTCAACGTCTCCTCGTCGTTGTCGACGATTTGAATCGTGCGAATCGACCGCGGGATCTTCTTCGCAAGGTCACTGCGTGGGCTTCGGGTGCAAACGCAGAGACAAAGTCGCCAGGGCCATTCCTCTTCCTTTGTCCACTTTGGCCACGAGTGAGAGATGGTTTCGACGCCTGTTCGCAGCCGCATGTGCGGCAGCTGCCGGTTGGAATGATGAGCCTATCGGAAGCGTGCGCTGCCCTCGACCCTGGCACGGACCAGTGCGAAAAACTCGCCGAGGACTTGGCGTTCGATCCGTTAGCAATCGCGCTCTACAACGAGATGCGCGCAGCCGGGGCCATTGAGCAACCTCGTGTGACAGCACGCGAGATCCTGACGAAGTTCATCGAGCGATCTATCGATGCCGTGCAGGGCGTTCCGGGTTCGAACTGCACATCCAGCGAGCACTGGGAGGTCATGGAGTGTATTGCGGAGAAGAGTGTCTCCACAAAGGTGCTCACTCCTCCGGTAGAGACGGTGCACGAATGGCTCGCCAGCAATCGACGCAGTCAAGCGCTTCGTGAACTGCTCAAGCACTCCGGACTGCTCTGGGACGACGCCACGGCTCGGAATCTGCAGTACAGACACGATCGCGTTCGCGATCGCGTGCTCTCGTACGGCATGAGGAGGGTTGCACTCGACGATCAAAAGAGAGAGCTGCTTCTTGACCCATTCTTCGCCGAGATTGCGGCGAGCGCGCTTATTGACCTTGGTGTCGAGTGCACACTGGTCAAATTGTTTTCCAAGCGCGCTCCACTGGTGCTGGCCCTAGCATTGGCGATGGTGCGCTCCGGCTCTGACGATGAGCAGCGGCTCAAGGTCGGTCTCCGGGACTGGGCCTTGGCAGCGCGTAACACCCAGGATGTCCACAGCCGACTCGTGTTTCGAGCCCTTGTACGCATGGACACCCCAGTCATTCTAGGGCTTGCTGACGTGCTGCCTGCCAACGATTTCGACGTGCTTCTTGCTCGCTTCCGCAACGGAGATGCGGTCGCCGGGATACAGTTCTTCGGGTCTCGTCTCGGTGAACCGACGGCGTCCTATGCGGATCGCGATGAAGCAATCGCCGCCGTCCGACGCTATCACCTCACGTCTCTCGGAGACGCGCTCTCCTCGCTAATTCCAAGGCTAGAGGAGGACCGACACAGGACCGACGCAATCATTCTATGCGGCTTTCTGGCGACGCCTAAAACACTGCGGCTTGCAATGGAGTGCTGGCGAAGTGCGACCGATCGGCACGCACTTCTCGCGGCAAGCCTCTGGGCCCAACTCTCGGCGACCGGAGCGCCCGACGAGCCGTCAATAGACGAACTGCTCAGAGAGTACGCTTCTCTCTCGGATGAGGAGGGCGAGGCTTCAATGAGCGAGCGCACCGCTGTCCACGTGTATCTTCAGTGTAGCAAGCCAGTGATGTCCGCCGAGATGTTAGCCGTGCTGCGGGATCGCACGGTACCAGACGAGACGCTTCGTTCGCTTGCGTGGACTCTCTTCCCGGGCGTTGACCATCCGACGGCGGTTGAAGTGATGTCGAGGTTGGCCGCAGATCTGGAAGAACAGGTCAAGGTGGAGGGAGGCATGCCCTTCGGCCTGATGAGATTCGCTGATGAGTGGACACGCGGCAGTCGTCGAATGAGCACGAAGGCAACCGCACATCTCCGTGCGTTGTGGACGCGGGAGTCCGAATCTGTGTCGGTCCGGAAGTGGGCCTTTCAACTCTGGCTCGCCGGGGGTGCGTGGGACCTGAACGAACTGGTTGCTGTTCCAGTTGACGGTCCATTCGGCGATGCTGCAATTTGGGCGCGCGCAAAGCGCGCCGATCCGTCCTGCGCCCAACTGGTGGCCGAGCGCTTTGCGAAGTCGACTCGATGGGCGAGCGTAGTCGCACAGGTGTGGTCGGATGCGCTCCGTCAGGTAACCGAGACCCACATGCAGAACTTGGGCAACCCGCTTTCGGACCGGGCGCACGATGTTGCCCAACTTCTGATGCGTGCTCCGGGACAGGATGCGCGAGCCCTCCTGGAAAACCACTGGGAACGCGTTCGCAGGAGCCCCTGTTTCATCCACGCGGCAATCGCGATTGGTGGAGATCGACTGCAGGAGCTCGTGAAGGAGGCGATTCAGTCGTGGCCAGAAGGTGAGGAGTCGCCGTTCAAGCACCTGACGATGCACCTGCATATTCATTTCGAGGATGAGGCACGATTCATCAACCAAGAGGTCGTTCAGCGGTTGCTCCCGTACATTCCGCGTCTGGAGGAGTTCGACGTTGAGCGGATCGCGGAAGCCTGTCGTCGCCGGGGGTTTGCCTCTTGGGGCCGGGCGTACGTGGCGCCGCTGGTGTCGGAATCGGTGCGTCGAAGAGTGTTCCCGACTGAAGAAGACCTAAAGCGGGAGCTGGACGATGCTGTCGCAATGAATGACGACCGCGCCGGGTTTCCAGAAGGATATGTTTGGGCTGAGCGTGCGAGGGAACGTGTCGACAAGACGATCGATCTTGTCAACGTGATTGACGGTTGGCTCGAACACTCTTCGATTCCGAGGAGGTTGGGCGTGGCTGCGGACGCGCTGATAGAGATTGGGGAACGGCGGGGGATTGAAGTTCTGAACCGAAGAATCGACGCCAATAATGTGCAACAGCAGCACCTCCTGAACAGCGCAACCACGCTGATACGGCGGAGAAGCCTCACCTAAGCGGCTGCGCGGAGTGCCCCACACACGCCACGAGCAGGTGAGCTACGTTCGTCTTCCAGTCTGCGTACAAACTCTGACTTGGGCCTCGGCTGCGTTCGCATTCGCACTCGGCGGTAATTGAACCGTGCTCGTCGAATTGCACAAAAGGGAACCATAGGTTACGTTTTGTGCTGTGCTCCGCTCCGATACCAGCGGACCGGATTGGAACCGGCTGTTCGAAATCGCCTCTGGTCAGGCTGGCTATTTCACGACCAAACAGGCGGCGGACGCGGGTTACTCAACGCACCTGCTGCGAAAGCACTTTCATGCGGGCCGTGTCACCCGTTCTAGGCGTGGCATCTACCGGCTCGTTCACTTCCCACCGAGCGAGCACGAAGAGCTGGTCACCGCATGGCTTTGGTCCGAGCAGATGGGTGTCATCTCGCACCAAACCGCACTCGCTCTTCACGGGCTTTCCGATGTGCTACCTGCACATGTCCATCTCACGCTCCCCGCCGCGTGGGGCAAGCGCCGTTTCCGTGTACCGCCCGACGTGGTGCTGCATCACGCGGACGTTGTGCTCGAAGACCGCGCGTGGTTTGGCGCGGTTCCAATCACGAATTCGCATCGCACACTCCGCGACTGCGCGAACAATGGACTCTCCCCCGAGCTGCTTCGGCAAGCCGCACAGCAGGCTCTTCGTCGAGGACTCGTTGCGCGCAACGAACTTGGCGACGTCGACTGCGCGCTCGCGTCCTTCGGAGGACTGGGAACATGAAGCCGGCTCGCACGTACAGCTCGCCCGAGACCTTCAAGCAGGCATTGGAGCAACGGCTCAAGACCTCGTCAAAGAGCGGCGCGGACTTCGCGCGTCGCAGACAGCTTCTCGTCTTCGACCGCTTCCTCGCACGCCTCGTCGCGACCGTCGGCGAGGCAGCAACGCTCAAAGGTGGACTCGTCCTCGAGCTACGCCTCGACCGCGCGCGCACGACCAAGGACGTCGACCTGCACATGGTGGGCTCGCCTGACGACCTGCTCGCGAAGCTGCAACAGGCCGGGCGCCTCACCCTCGGCGACTTCATGACCTTCGAAGTCGTACCGGCCGCCGACGAAGTGCTGAATGATGCAGTCCAATACGACGGAATCCGTTTCCGCACAGAGTGCAGGCTTGCGGGCAAACTCTATGGCCAACCTTTCGGCGTTGATGTCGTGTTCGGCGAGCCAATCTTCGGTCCGCCTGATGTGGTCGTAGCGAAGGACGTCCTCGCGTTCGCGGGTATCGCACCGCCCACCCTGCGGCTCTACCCGATTGAGACGCACGTCGCGGAGAAGCTCCACGCGTACACGATGCCACGCACGCGCCCGAACTCGCGCGTAAAGGATTTGCCAGACCTCGCGCTCCTCGCGTCGGCGCAGGAGCTCGACGCCAAGCGGCTTCGCACGGCGCTCGAACAAACCTTCACGTTCCGTAAAACCCACGTACTGCCCGGCGAGGTGCCTGTGCCGGCCACGTCTTGGGTCACGCCTTACGCCGCGTTGGCGCGTGAAGATGGTCTCCGTTGGGCGACGCTCGACGATGTGACGATGGCGACCAAGGCGTTTCTCAATCCACTGCTCGCTGGAGGTCTTGAAGCCACATGGCTTCCCTCGGAGTGGCGCTGGCGTTGAATCCGTCCAGCAGCGTCTGGAGCGTCGTTGGGACGGCGTCTGCGTTGTGCCCCCCGTGCCCCCCAATCGACGGCTTCTGGCGCCCTTCGGCGGCTTCTTCGACCCGATATTCCAGCTATTTTCCGATGTAGAAGAAAGCCCTTGTCATCTTGAGGTGCTAGCGGGTAACATCGTGCGGGTTCAAGTCCCGCCCTTCGCACTGTAAGTTCGCGAAATTGTTGAGGGGGCCAGACCAAAAAGCCAAAACTCCGCCAGAATCGGGAGCGGCGTCGAGGAGGTCTTCTGGCAGTGCGGGGAAGGGCTCGCCGTGAAGTTTCAGGGCGTCCGGTCCTTCCTTCGCGTAGTGGCTCCACGTTGTCTCTGGCGACTTGTGCCCGGCCCACTTGGCAAGAAGCCATGAGTCCGTGCCGAGCATCGCGTGCCACGAGCATCCGGCCGTCCTCCAACTGCGGAAGTCGAATGGCATGTGATCGTCGTCGCCTTCGAGCAGCACGGAATCCGTGATGCCTGCAGCGAGAAGAACGCGTCGCGACATTGCAGCATTTTTCTCCGCGTCGCGCGTGTTCGTTGCGAGCGGGACGAGCGCCGCGTCCGGTGCTCTCCCGTGGCACATGATCTTCAGCAGCGGGACGAGGTTCGGATGGATTGGCACATCTCGAACCGCCGTCTTGGTCTTCGGTCGCTTCGTCGCGCCTGTCCGCACCTGCAATGCGCGCCGTACGCGGAGCCTCATCGTTTCCCAATCGACGTCACCGCAACGCAGCCCATACAGCTCCTCGGGTCGCACGAACGTGTAGGCGGCAATGATGAAGAGGCGGACCCAGTCGATGACGTCGGCCGCTGACAAGCCGTCGACGTGGCGCACGGCAAGGACCTTGCGGAAGTGCGACGGCATGAGCGGCTGACGTCCGCGGCTATCCTCAGCCTTCTCCGCGGTCGTAACTGGCGGCTTGATGCCGAGCGCCGGATTCGCGCTCGCAGGGCCGACGCGTACGCTCGAATAACGCGGATCGTCGTCGGTGAAGGCTCGCGACAAGGGTGCTTTGACCAAGTCGCTCCAAAGGTTCGCCGCGCGCTTCGCGCTGATCTTCGTCGCGGCTGCTTGGGTGAGTCCGTTGCGTAACGCGATGATCTGCTCCGGCTTCACCTTCGTTGGCGGTGTTGTCCCGATGTATGAGGCCGCGTACCGATTCCAGTCACCGAACATGCCGCGCGTTGTGTTGCCAAGCTTTTCGTGGACCTCGATGTAGTGTCCGAACCATTCGGTTGCGGTCTCTTCGGTTTCTTCCGGCACCATGCCGGAGCCACGCGCCTTGTCACTTACGAGCTTCGCCACGCGGCGTGCCTGTGCGCACGAAACACACTCGCACTTCGGCGGCGGCGAGCTCGGCGAGACTACACACGCTGGGACGTTCGGCAATGCAACCGGTTCGCGTCCGACTCCCGGAATCGTGATGCGTGCTTCCCAGCAGGCAAGTTTCGGATTCCAACGTGCTGATCCAGTTGCAGGACGAGCCATTACGCCGCCTCGCCACGAACGGGCATGCATTCCAGAAAGGCAAGGGCTGCGTGTGTCATTCGTCGTTGCGAGGGACTGTAGGTCGAGATGGTCATCTCGTGTACGCGCTCCTGCGACAGCACGAATCTGCCTGACGTCTTCTTTTGCCTCCCACGGGAGGGCATGACATTGCCTCGCCGAGGCCGCGCGATCGCTCGGTCTGACGCTGCCGAACTCCGCTCAACCGAGCCGAACGGCATGAATACGATATCGCAGCAGACGAGAGATAAGCGCACGCGCGCCGAAGTCCTCCGCGAGCGATCGAAGCACATGCTCCGCGTAGCCGAACTCGACGCGGAGCTGGCCGACTTGGAGAGCGTCACGACCATGGGGGACCGCTATTCGTCGACCTGTCTCCCGCCGGATTGTCCAAGCCGACGGACGTTCGCCGCGATCTGCCGATCGGGCCGCGTCGCGGGTGCGGTGCTCGAAGGGCACACGTGGTCGTGCCCAAGGGAGGCATGGCACACGACGCGTGCGCGCAAACGTCCGCTCCGGTGTGTTCCGCAGCCGGTGCAGATGGTTCTCGCCTCACGATCAAGCGGCCCTCTTCGTGAGGGAAGGATAGGAGCGCCATGAGCGGCGGACGCATTCGATCGATCAAGCCAGAAATCCTCGAAGACGCCGTGACGGCGGGACTCTCCGACGTGGCGTTTCGGATTTTTATCGCCGTGATCGTCCTTGCGGACGACTACGGGAGGTTCCGCGCTGAGCCGGGATGGTTGCGCGGTCAAATCTACTGGTCGAAGGACGTCGACCTATCGGTTTTCGCTGCTGCGCTGAAGGAGCTCGATCCGCTCGTAAGGCTGTACCAAGTCAACGCACGCGAGCGAGGGGGCACCTCCGGTCGTCGAGTCGGTCGAGACTCCGCCCGAGGTCATCGCAGACATCGCCACCGCACCGACCGAGCAGCAAGCCAAGGTCGACATCGGCACTGCGTCGGCCGTTGAGGCTCGGTCGGTGTTCGAGTCGGAGGTTGCGAAGGCGACAGGCAAGCGTTTCACGCTTGGTCGTGCGCCGTACCACGACGGGGATCTCTGCGTACTGGTCAACGCGCATGGTCCGCCGAGCGTACCCGCCAAGCTGGCTTGGCTTCGGTCCACGGTCAGCGAGTGGGTCATCGCAACAGACCCGAAATTCTCAGGCGGGTGGACGCCTGCGAAGCTCCTTGATTGGCTCAATTCTGGACGCCCAGACCGACGAGATTGCCTCAAGAAGGCCAGCAGAGGGCGCGCAGTGCAGTCGATGGAAGGGGCATGTTTTGAGATACCGAAGGAGTTTTGACCATGAGCAAAGACGATGACGACGACGACATTTTTTCACTCGGCTCCGAGCCAAAATGGCTCAAGTGCGAGTGCGGGCAGCTCAGTGCGCGAGTGCCATGCTGGGAGTGCTCTGGCAGTCCTTCGGGGAAGTCTCCTCCTGCGCACCCGAGAACCCCCGCAGGCGGAATTCCTCCCCGCTTCGCATGGGCTCACCTAAGCGCTCCCGAACTGTCCAAGCGGATAAGGCATGGCGACCTCAAAACGCTTTCAGGGCGCATCCTGGGGGCAGCAAATGCTGTCCTGGGGGGGCCTGCTGGGTCGGGGAAAACCTCCATGGCCGTTGCCTGCCTGCGAATGGTGGGTCGTCGAGGGGTCTACATTCCGGCCTGGCGGCTCGGGACTGCACGCATCCAGCATCCTGCCGGGCACGGAGAGGCGGAGATCGTCGAGCTGGCCATGACGTCGCGGGTAGCGCTGATTGACGATCTCGGGTCGGAAGCCCAGACCGCCACATCCGCGGTGGCGGACGTGATCTACGAGCGGCACGACGAGGACCTCACCACGTGGATTACGACCGGACTCAGCTACGAAGACCTGGGGGCGCGATATGGGGCTGGATTCCTGCGGAGAATCGTCGACGGCGCGGCGTGCGTCACCCTGGGCAAGGCGAAAAAGGAAGCAGCGTGATTGCCAATTACATCCCACCATTTTACACCCCCACCGAACAGTATCGAGGTGGGTGCGCATGGCGGGCAGCCCTCTTTTTTTGTGTGCGCGAGGCCGAGTTGGAACCGGTGACAGATGATCGGTGACACCAAGGTGTGCTGCCAGGCGTCTCGATTCAGAAACACGCGCGCTCCATGGAGCCAGGCCCGGCCGACCCGGCAACGCGGGCACAAGCAAGAGCGTGTGCCGGCGCGCGAGGCGCTCGCACGACTGGACTCGTTACGGATGCGGGATAGACATTTGCAATCAGATAACATTCCGCTGTAAATAACGGCGGCTCCATTGAAGCTAGGAGCGGCACGGCAGAAGCGAAGCGGCGAGCAAGGATATTATCCGCCGTGGATATCGGCGTCGGCCGGCGAAACGCCGCGAATCACGGCGAATCGTCGCGAACGGACGCAAATTCGCGGGCCATTGGCGACGATTCGCGCGGGCCTGAGTGGTGCCTGGCGGAGGCGCTTCGACTGGCGGCAGCGGCGGAGCGGTGGGACGTCGTCATGCGGCTTGCCGGGGTGCTTGATGCACGTTACCGGACCGGGTAGAGCACTGTTTATGTGCCTTTATCGGTGGTTGCAAACCATTACATAGGATTACATTCGCCGACCTGAAATGCGGCATTCAGGCCTCGTGAAAAATCCCATGACACCTCGCCACTGCGGGTCGTAAGCTGCGCCCTCATGACGCGAGAGTGCTGCACGTCAAACAAGGTGCCCGCAGGGAGGGCTTTGAGTGAGGTACACCAATGAGCACGTTGTGTACGTGCGCAGGCACCGCAGCGCCCAACCGACGTATCGATTCGCGCAGCAGGCTGTCGAACTCGCTCTAAGAGTTCGTTCACGTCGCCGTCAACGATCAGGTCAACGTCAACGACGATGAAAGACGGCGACGTGATCGTTGACGTGGTCGGCGACGGCGACGAACCTCCGCTCGGAAACGAAGAAGCGTGGCAGACGCTGTTCAATTGTCGTCGCCGCGCATGTCGCGCAGCCGTACGAAGGCCAGCGCCGCCATCACGGCGTCGTTGAGTGCGTCGTGCGCGTCGCGTGTGGGCAACCCCAAGTCCGCCATGATGGTGGCAAAGCGCAGATCGATGTCGGCCTGATCGTGCTGCTGGTAGGCCGGCAATTGGCGGAATTTGTAATCGTAATAAAGCTGCGAGACTTCGATCTTTGGTTGCGGCAGCCCGATGCCGAGCAGCGGCCTGACCGCGCGGTTGATCATCGCCACGTCGAATTCGAGGTAGTAGCCCACCAGCGGGCGCGCGCCGATGAAGTGCAAGAGCCGGTGCATCGCCTCGGGCGCCGGCAGGCCGGCGGCCACGTCCTGCTGGCGCAGCCGATGCACGCGGATGCTCTCGGCGGACACTTGTTTTTCAGGTCGGATCAAGAGCTCCAGCCGTTTGCTGGTGAGGATGCGGCGGCCCTGAATGCGCACCGCGCCAATGGAAATGATCTCGTCGGTGCGCGTGTTCAGCCCCGTAGTTTCGCAATCCAGCGCCACCCACTCGCCCGCTGGCGGCGCGCCAAACAGAAAGTGCCATTGCGCGTCGCGCAACTTACGCTGCTGCCAACCACGTTTGACCGAATCGAGCCAGCTCCTGAGGCTCATGAGATGGCCGAGAGCCTGAAGCGATACCGCAGTTGCGTTTTGAAGCGTTTGACTACGTCCAACGCGTCTTTCAGCAGATCGCGCTCCAACGCAGACAGCGCCTGCGGATTGACCGCGCCTGACACCGGCTCACCCCTGTCCATCTCTGCCAACCCCGCCTTGAGCCGAATCGCCATAAACAATTGCAGCGCGTCTGTCAAATCGCTGCCCATCGACGCGTTGAGCACGCCCGCCTCCACCAGCGCCGCGATGCGCGCGGTGGTGCTCGTCTCGCGCAGGCGGCGCGCCAGCGCCAGGCTGCGCACGCCGTGCACCAGCGGGAAGATGCCCTCCTTCTTCAAGTTCACGCGGTCGGCGGCGTCGCCGATCAGGCGGTGCCACCACCCGCCGCTGCCGCTGAACAGATCGATCGCGGCGGCAAAGCGCGCCAGCATCATGTCGTTGTCAGCAGCCAGCTCCCACAACCCGTCGCGCACCTCCTCCAGTAGATGCGCGTCGCCTGCCACCGCGTGCGCGTCCAGAAAGATCGCCAGGTTCATCAGGCTGTCGGGCTCCGGCATTACGAGCCACTGGCGCGCCGTGCGCGCGAATTCTTCCGCCGGCTTGCGCCAGACCGATTCGCTCAGCATGATGCGGCCCGGACAAGGCGGATAGCCAAAGCGCGCCAGCGCATCTGAAAAACTCTGGCAGACCGCCTCCAGATCGTCCGGTGGCGGATAGCCGTCGCGCAGGATCAGTGCGTTGTCCTGATCGGTCTTGAGTAGTTGCTCGGCCCGGCCCTCGCTGCCCATCACCACGAGACAACTGTTGGCGACCAGATCAGGCGGCGCGATCAGGTGCCACGCGCGCTCGAACAGCCGCGCGTTCAGGTCCTGCACCATGCGTGCGATCAGCATCACGCGCGTGCCGCTGCGATACTGACGCGCGATCATGCCGTTGATCTGCTTCGCCGCCTCGGCCAGCTCCTCTACCGTGGAGGCGGCGTCGATGCGTTGAGAGATGAGCATCGAGTGGTTCGACAGAAAGCCGAACACGTCCAGCGCCTCCAGTACTCCGTGGATCCGGCCGGCCTCGGCCACCACCACCCGGTGGATGCGGTAACGCAACATGGTTGCAAGTGCGTCGCCCACCTGATCCGACGGCCGCACGGTGATGAGCGACCAATTGGCGAGCTCGCCCACGGGGAGCTGATCGAGCGGCCGCTCCGACAGGATGGCGCCGTGCAGCGCGTTGGTGGTGAACATGCCCAGTCTGGGCGGACTCACGCTGGCGTCCTCTACCAGCACGTTGGTGATGCGTTCCTTCTGAAACACGCGCGCCACCGAGACGATGTCGGTGTGCATGTCGACGATGTGCGCCGGACGCACGAAGGCCTCGTCCACGCGCGACAGGTTCAGCGACTGGAGCTCGTTGCCGCTCTGACGATGACTGACGGCGCTCAGTTTTGCGCCGAGATCCGAAAACAGAAGCGCGCCGAAGTCGGCGTTGGCGGCGATCAGATCATTGACGGCCTGGTGCGCCAATTCGTAGGCCACCACTTCCTCGGTGGCGACGAAGCGGCTGCTCGACTTGCCCGCCACGAGCCCCCGGCCGTCGAAGCTGTCATCCGGCCCATAAGTGGCCACGAGTTCGTCGCCGTCATGCTGCGCCACCTGCCCCTTGATGATGACGAACAGGCGCGTCGGCGTCGCGCCCACCTCCAAAATCACCTCATCACGGCGAAAGTAAGCCACGTCCACGTTGTTGCGCACCAGCCGCTGCTGCTCCTGCGTCAGGCAGTCGAACGGCGAGGCGGCGAAGTTAAACGCGTTGGGCATGATGGAGAGGAATTGAAGGGTACATCGTTTTTTCTCCCGTTTGGCTTGACGCGTTCGATGCACGAGCGTAATAGCGCGCTAATACGCCATCGCAATGAAACGCCGTCAAATCGAACCCAAGATGGATACCAATCGCGCCGACCGCTCCCTTTGCGAAGCCCTGCTCGCTCTTCGCAGTACCGATGAAGTGCGTGCGTTTCTGGATGATTTGTGCACGCCCGCCGAACGCGAAGCCATGCGTGATCGCTGGAGCGTGGTACCGCACCTCCTGATGGGCGAACCATACTGGCAGATCCACGAAAACACCGCAGTGAGCATTACCACCATTGGTCGCGTCGCGCGCTGTCTCGAACAAGGCGCAGGTGGTTATGCGCTGGTTGCGAAGCGGATGCAGCGTAAAGCTCCTGCCAAGAGCGTACGGAGTGCGCGATGAGCGAGGATCGTGAGAATCGTGAGAACCGGGATCGCTTGCGCATTGCCGTGCAGAAGTCGGGGCGCCTTTCCGAGCGCTCGCTCGATCTTTTGCGCCGGGCCGGGCTTGCGTTCCGCTCCAGCGGTGATCGCCTGTTTTTGCACGGCGAGAACATGCCCGTCGATGTCTTGCTGGTGCGCGACGATGACATTCCCGGTCTTCTCGTCGAGGACAACTGCGAGCTCGGCATCGTCGGGCGCAACGTGCTCGACGAACAGCGATTGGCCGCGCCGGAAAGGCCGGCACCGAAGGAGCTTCAGGCCTTGGGATTCGGTGGCTGCCGGCTCGCGATCGCGGTGCCGGACAACGGCACCATCGCATCCATCGACGATCTCTCTGGAAAGCGCATCGCCACCTCGTATCCCGCGCTGCTCGGAGATTGGCTGCGCACGCGCAACGTCGAAGCCGAGGTCGTTCTGCTCAATGGCTCGGTTGAAATCGCACCCCGTCTCGGTAAGGCGCACGCCATCTGCGATCTCGTCTCCAGCGGAGCAACGCTCGCCGCAAATCAGTTGCACGAACTCGTCACCGTGATGAAGAGCGAGGCCGTCGTCGCCCTGAGCCCGCACGCGCAGAGTGCGGCCATCGCCGCACAGATCGATCGGTTGTGCGGGCGCATCGCAGGCGCGCAGTCCAGCGACGGCGTGCGCCTGCTGATGTTGCAGGCGCCGCGCTCGGCGTTGCCTGCCATCACGCGCCTCTTGCCGTCGCGTAACCCTCTCAGCGTGCTCAGTCTCGACGACCGCCCCGACGATGTCGCCGTGCAGGTCTTGTGCAGCGACGCGCTGAATTGGCAGCACCTCGAAGAACTGAAGCGCCTCGGCGCGCACGGCCTGATGGTGCTCAACGTGGAGAGGATGCTCGCATAATGTTGCTAAATCTCGACATTCTTGGGTGGTCGTCTCTCTCGGAAGAAGAACGCGCTAGTGCGTTAGCGCGTCCGAAGCCCTTGCGCGATGAAACGCAGCTCGCCAAGGTGCGTGCGATCTTGGGCGACGTGCGCCGCCGTGGCGACGAAGCGGTGCGCGAGCTCACGGCGCGTTTCGACGGCTGCAATCTGCATTCATTCGAAGCGACGCCCGAGGAATTCGCCGATGCCGAACGCGAGATTGCGGCTGGCGTTCGCGAAGCCATGCGCGCCGCCATCGACCGCGTCGAAGCCTTTCACGCAGCTCAAGTTGCATGCAACGTACATGTTGAAACCGCGCCCGGCGTGCGTTGCGAGCAAATCCTTCGACCCATCGACCGCGTGGGCCTGTATGCGCCCGCCGGCAGCGCGCCGTTGCCGTCGACGGTATGGATGCTCGCCGTGCCGGCGCGCATCGCCGGTTGCAAGGACATCGTGCTCGCAACGCCGCCACAGCGCGATGGCCGCGCAGACCCGACGATCCTGGTCGCAGCGCAGTCGTGCGGCGTCTCGCGCGTGCTCAAGATCGGCGGCGCGCAAGCCATTGCCGCACTCGCGTACGGCACCGCGTCCGTGCCCCGTTGCGACAAGCTGTTCGGCCCTGGCAACAGTTGGGTGACGGCCGCAAAACTCGAAGTGGCGGCGGATCCGAACGGCGCGGCGATCGACATGCCGGCGGGGCCGTCCGAGGTTCTGGTGATTGCCGACGAGTCCGCCGAGCCCGAGTTCGTCGCGGCCGATCTGCTCGCGCAGGCAGAGCACGGCACAGACTCGCAAGTCATTTTGCTGAGTCCGAGCCGGCGCTTGCTCGATCGGGTCGTGAGCGCCGTCACGGCGCAACTTGCGGATCTGCCACGGCGCGAAATCGCCGCGGCCGCGCTCGCACATGCGCGCCTCATTCTCGTCCGTGATCTTGCCGAGGCGGTCCAGATCTCGGAGCGCTACGCGCCCGAACACTTGATCGTGAACACGCAGAGGCCGCGAGAGTTACTGCCGTCGCTCAGCAACGCGGGCAGCATCTTCCTCGGCCCGTGGTCACCGGAGACCGTCGGCGATTACTGCGCCGGGCCCAATCACGTACTGCCCACGCTCGGATTCGCGCGCTCGTTTGGCGGCATCAGCATCGAGAGTTTCGTGCGGCGCGTGAACGTGCAGGAGCTCGACTCCGGCGGCCTCGTTCGCATCGGCGCGGAAGCTGCGCTCTTGGCGCGAACGGAAAAGCTGGAAGCGCATGCGCGCGCGGTCGACGTGCGTCTCGACCTCATGACAAATAAGTCGAAATCGGAGCGGACACGCCCATGAATATGAAGAATCGTCTACGCCCCGATCTCGCAGGATTGGTGCCCTATGATTTGGATACCGATCTCGATGGGCGTATTCGTCTAAATGCCAATGAGTCGCCGTGGGCCATCGATGGCGTCTCGGCGGGGACGAATCGTTACCCCGTGCCGCAGCCGCCTCTGCTGCGCGCGCGCATGGCTGCACTCTACGACGTTCCAGAGTCGCGCTTGTGGATCGGTCGCGGCAGCGACGAAGTCATCGATCTGTTGTTGCGTGCGTTCTGCGAAGCGCGCCGCGACAACATCCTCATCCATGCGCCAACGTTCGGCATGTATCGCATCGGTGCGCGCCTGCAGGGCGCCGAGTGCCGGGCCGCCGGCACGCATCCGAGCGATGCTTTCGCGCTCGATCCCGAACGCCTCCTGTCGCTCGTCGATGATCACACGAAACTCGTCATCGTCTGCTCGCCGAACAATCCAACCGGCACGTTGCATCATGCAGCGATCGCGTGGCTGGCGGAGCGCCTCGAAGGTCGCGCGATGCTCGTGGTCGACGAGGCCTACATCGAATTTGCCGAGATCGCGAGCGCAGCGCCGCTGATCGATCGCTACAGCAACGTGGCGGTGCTGCGTACGATGTCCAAGGCGCACGCGCTCGCCGGTGCGCGCATCGGCGCGCTCATCGCGCACGACGACATCGCGTCGTTCATCGGGCGGATCGCGACGCCGTATCCGCTGCCCACGCCGAGCGTCGATCTCGCCCTCGCGGCGTTGCAGCCCGATGCCCTCGGACGCGAAGGGCAGCGTATCGCGCAGACGATTTCCGAGCGCGCACGCGTCGCCCGCGCGCTGTCGGATCTCGCAAGTGTGCGCGAGCTCTGGCCGTCGAGCGCGAACTTCCTTCTCACTCGTTTCACCGACGGGAAAAGGGCGCTCCAACGCGCCTCGGCGGCCGGCATCGTCGTGCGCGACGTCTCTTCGCAACCGGATCTGGACAACTGCTTGCGCATCACCATCGGCGCTCCGAACGAGAACGATGCGCTGCTCAACGCACTCAGCAGCCGCGTGGAAGCTCCCGCCTTGATGGAGCAGCCAGCATGAGTGCACCAAAGATCCTGTTCGTCGATCGCGATGGCACGCTGATCGAGGAGCCGGCGGATCAGCAGATCGACTCCTTCGAGAAGTTCCGCCTCGTGCCCGGCGCGATCCGCGCGCTCTCTCGCTTCGTGGACGCGGGTTACGAATTGGTGATGGTCTCGAACCAAGATGGCCTTGGCACCGCGAGTTTTCCGGAAGTGAATTTCCTCGGACCGCAGCGCCTCTTGCTCGAGATCCTCGCCGGCGAAGGGATTCGCTTTCGTGAAATTCTGATCGATCGAACGCTGCCCGGAGAGCACGCGCCAACGCGCAAACCGGGGATCGGCCTCGTGCGCCATTTTCTCGGCCCGGGCGCTCTCGATCGTGAGCTGAGCGCGGTCATCGGGGACCGCGAAACCGATCTCGAATTCGCACGCAACATGGGTATCCGCGGGCTGCGGATTGGGCAGCTCTCGTGGGCGGACATCGCGCGCGCGTTGCTCGAGGCGCCTCGCCGCGCGCACGTCCGCCGCGCCACGCGCGAAACGCGCATCGACGTCGAAGTGGATCTGGACGATGCAGCGCGTCCGTCCATCACGACCGGGATCGGTTTCTTCGATCACATGCTCGAACAGCTCGGCGTGCATGGTGGTTTTGGTCTCACGCTGCGTTGCGAAGGCGATCTGCATGTCGACGAACATCACACCGTCGAAGATTGCGCGCTCGCGCTCGGCGAAGCCTTGCGCAAGGCACTCGGCGAACGCCGCGGCATTGGTCGCTATGGATTCGTGGCGCCCATGGACGAGAGCCTCGCGCAGGTTGCCATCGATCTCTCGGGCCGGCCGCACTTCGTCTTCGAGGGCACGTTCCCGCGCGACAACGTCGGCACGCTGCCGAGCGAACTCGTTTCGCACTTCTTTCGCAGTCTCGCCGACGCGCTCGGAGCGAACATCCACCTTACCGTGCGCGGCGAGAACGCACATCACATGATCGAAGCGTGCTTCAAAGCCGTAGGCCGTGCGTTGCGGCAAGCCATGGTCCGCGGTCAGAGCACGGAGATCCCGAGCACCAAGGGTGTTCTTGCAGGTGAGCGCCAATGAGCGCGCGCGCGTACATCATTGCGGCGGGTGGCGCGAATTACGGATCTCTGCGCGAAGCATGCAGGCGCGTCGGTGTCGAAGCCGAGGTCGGAGACGATCACGCACACATCGCAGCCGCAACGCACGTGATCCTTCCTGGCGTAGGCGCCGCGGCGCATGCAATGCATGCGTTGCGTGCATGCAACCTCGATCGCGTGCTTCGTTCGCTCACGCAGCCCCTGCTCGGCATCTGTCTCGGCATGCAACTCATGTTCGAGCATTCCGAAGAAGGTGGCACCGAAGGACTCGGCATCCTACCGGGCACGGTGCAGCGGCTGCCCACCACGCCGCGCTGGCCGCACATGGGCTGGAATCAGGCGATGCTCGTCAAGCCGCACGCGCTCTTCGACGAAATCACCGAAAATAACTGGTTTTACTTCGTGCACGGTTATGCCGCCCCCGTGACGACGCACACCCTTGCTCGCACCGATTACGGAATGGGGTTCGCGGCCGCCGTCGCTCATGGCAATGTCTTCGGCGTGCAGTTCCACCCCGAGAAATCCGCGTCGGCCGGACGCCGTCTGCTCCGAAATTTCTTTGCGCTCACATGAAGATCATTCCCGCCATCGACCTTCGCAACGGACGCGTCGTTCGCCTGAAGCAAGGCGACTTCGCACAAACTCGGACCTTCGAGCACGATCCGATTCTGCTCGCAAAACGCTATGCCGATGCCGGCGCCGATCGGTTGCACGTCGTCGATCTGGATGGCGCGCGTGCGGGGCACCCATTGCAAATCGATCTCATGACCAAGATCGTCGCCGCTGGCACGCGCGTGCAGGCGGGCGGCGGCGTGCGCTCACGCGCGGACGTCGAGGCGCTGCTCGCGGCCGGCATCGATCGCGTCGTCATTGGCAGCGTTGCCGTGCGCACGCCGGATACGTTCATCGAATGGCTGAAAGACTTCGGCAGCGAACGATTGTGCCTCGCCATGGACCTCTGTCTCGATAACGAAGGTCGCTTTTGCCCCGTTGTCGATGCATGGCAGAGCAAGGAGGGTGCGGACGTCACGACGCTGCTGGATCGTTTCGCGCAGAACGGCCTGCGCCACGTGCTGACGACTGATATCACGCGCGACGGTATGGGCGCGGGGCCAAACATTTTCCTCTACGAGATGCTCGCTGCGCGTTGGCCGCAGTTTGCATGGATTGCCTCCGGCGGCGTGCGCGATCGTGGTGACGTGCTTGCGCTGCGCAATGCAGGTGTCGCCGCATGCGTTGCCGGCACTGCGCTGCTGGACGGAACGTTGGCGCTCGAGGAGATCGCGCAATGCTCGCGCACCGGCTGATTCCCTGTCTCGACGTGGCCAATGGCGTCGTCGTGAAGGGCGTACGCTTCCGCGATCACCGCGTGGTCGGCGATATCGTCGAGCTCGCGCGCCGCTATGCAGACGAAGGCGCGGACGAACTCGTGTTCTACGACATCACGGCGAGCCCGGAGGGCCGCTCCGTCGACGTGGCCTGGGTCGCACGGGTGGCGTGTGAATTGGATATTCCTTTCTGCGTCGCGGGCGGCATTCGCAGCGTTGTCGAAGCGGAAGCCATCCTCGCGGCCGGAGCCGACAAGATATCAATCAACAGTCCGGCGCTCGCGAGACCCGAGTTGGTGGGCGAGCTGGCAGCGCGCTTTGGCAGCCAGTGCGTGGTCATTGGCATGGATGTCGATGGGTTGGCGGACGACAAACCGGATTTGTGGCGCGTCATGATCAACGCCGGCAAACCGGATATATCCAGCGACAGCCGGCGCGGTCTGCTCGATTGGGTGCGAGAGGTCACGGCGCGAGGCGCGGGTGAAATCGTGCTCAATTCGATTCGTGCCGACGGCGTTCGCGGAGGGTACGCGCGCGACCAGCTTGCAGCCGTGCGCGCAGCCACCACGCTGCCGCTCGTGGCTTCGGGCGGTGCCGGGCAGCCTGTGCATTTCGCCGACGTCTTCGAGCACTGCGGTGTGGACGCCGCGCTCGCGGCCAGCGTGTTTCATTCCGGTGAAATCCGCATTGGTGATCTCAAACGCTATCTTGCCTCGCGCGGTATTTTGGTGCGCATATGAATATCGAATCCATCGATACGTTAGACTTTCGCAAGGGCGAAGGGCTCTTGCCCGTGATCGTGCAACATGCACACGATGGCCGCGTGCTGATGCTCGGCTTCACGAATCGCGCGGCGCTCGAAACCACGTTGCGAACCGGGGAGGTGCATTTCTGGTCGCGCACCAAACAGCGTCTTTGGAAAAAGGGAGAAACGTCAGGCCACGTGCTGAAGCTCGTTTCGCTCGCCACCGATTGCGATCGTGACACCCTTTTGTGCCAAGCGTTGCCCACTGGTCCCACGTGTCATGAGGGTTCACCAAGCTGCTTCGACGGCGATGGGGAAGCGCACCCGTGGCTCAATGAATTGGAATCACTCATTGCATCGCGTGCGAATGCCGATCCAGAATCGAGTTATGTTGCTCGCCTTCTTACGGGATCAACCGCGCGGCGCGCGCAGAAGGTCGGCGAGGAGGGCGTTGAAGTTGCGCTGGCAGCAGCCACGAAGGACGTCGCGGCGCTGCGCGGCGAAGCCGCGGATCTTCTCTTTCATCTGCTGGTGCTCCTGCGCGGCGAGGGGCTGTCGCTTGCCGACGTCATCGGCGAATTGGCAAGCCGGCATCCGAGGAAGAAATAATTGAGCCCGCTTTCGAGTTGACGCGAGGTCGAGGCGGGGCCGAGGAGCGGACCGGAATAGCCTGTTCTGGCTTTGAGGACCGCGCCGCAGGCCCCAACGATGAGATCGCGTCAAATCGAAAGCGGGCCAAGTGAGCCGCTTTCGCGCTGGCGTAGGATAAAGCGCCCAAGAAGCGGCACAGCGAAAGAGTATTTTCCGTGACGATTTTTGTACACGAGTCCAACGTTCGATAACGTTGCGAGCATTTGGTTTACGTGGCTTGCGCTGAATGGCTTTTCAATCGTTTCAGCGGACTTCTCTACGATTTCCTGCACGGTAAATTCGTCGTCCGCGTTCGCGAGTCTGGCAATCACTTCGAGAAGTTCACGCTGACGATCGGTGGCCCTTGCCCATCGGCCAGCAAAAAAATCGGCGTCTAGCTTTCGAGTAATTTCCCCGACGAGGACGACGGGGGGCTTGCCGTCACCAATTTTTTGAATCGCTGCATCGAAGATTTCACGACAGATGAATTGGATGAAATACGGATATCCCCCGGACGTTTCAACAATGGTTTGGATGAGGTCCTCCGTGAGTTTCACCGGGCAGTCGGCTTTTTTGATGGGGTGCAGGATGGCATCCCGACTTTCATCTTCGGTGAGCCGACTCAGGAACTCGACATGAAACATCCTCTCTGCGTAGGTTCGTGCCTCAACGAGACGTGGAAATAAGGTTGGCAGACCGACGAGCGCCAACATGAATGGAATCCCCTTGCGCTGAATCGACTGGAACACGTCGAGCATGACCGACATTGGGAATTCGCTCTTGTCGCTATGATCGGTAAGATTCTGTGCCTCGTCGAACGCGAAAATGACACCCTTGACACCCGACTGTTCGATGACACTCCACGCGTATTCGAGAACCGCCTTGAGGCGATCGGCGCTGAGGCCCGCGGTCGTCTGGTAGACGTCAACAAGCCGTTCATATGTCAGCGGCTGCGCGGAAGGTGATTTTGATCCGAATCCGATCGGTTTTCGACCTTCGATGACCGGAACCTGAAACGATGACGTAATGACGGAGAGATCCGTGAGAACGCGCACGGCGAAGCGTTCTTCGGTCAACGACGCGGATTCCGACAAATCTGCTCCTGCCCAAAGCCATTTCTGCTTCATGGCGATCGGCTTGAATGTATCGAGCAGAACGGTCTTTCCGACACCGCGAAGCCCCGTCAAGATGAAGTTGTCCGTCACCGTGGTTTGCAAAAGGAGCTTCTCGAAGCTTTTTCGTTCATTTTCGCGGCCGGCAAGGTAGGGGGGCATGTGTCCGGCACCCGGTTTAAAGGGATTTTTGAGGATCGATGTAGCCATCAGCATAAATTTATTGTTTCATATAAATTTAGTCAAGGCATCTTCGCCACAAGCCAAATCGGATTCGTGAAGGCGAGCGGTTGGATCGGCATGAACGGCAAGACGTCATCGAGACGGCGATCGCCTCGGACGATGGCAACCATCCAGTGCGCTCCTTCGGGGAGTACAATATCGAGGTTCGCCTCGAAGCGAAGGGCTCGCTCGGCAGATTCTTCCGGTGTTCCGTCTTCTTTGCCGACGAACGTCGGCCGCGACGGCACCGCGGCATGAAAGACGACTTGGGTTGTACCGTGTGCGGGTAGAGGGGCCACGCCCGCCACGAGATCCACCGACGTAACGTCCACCCATGGCGCCGCACGCACACGGAGCGTTCCGCCGAGCGTGCCACGCGGCAGCGGCAGATCGTCACCGGGCTTTGCCGTGTGGCCTTCTGACGCGAGCTCGAACTCGATCACCGGGCCGCTCGAGACGAAGCTTCGCCCTTTCTTCAGTGCCGCGACGACCGCTCGCGTATCCACGGGGAGGCCCGTGTCGCCCGCTGCCTTGGGATCGACGAGCGCGAAGGTACGCGGGTAGCCCGCCCACTGATACTGAATGCGGTGCGAGTCACTGCTGCCAGTCGCGGCGTAGCGTTTACCGAGATTCAGGAGCGCAAACCAATCTTCCATCACGCGCTCGACGTCGGCACGATTTTGCGATTCGTAACCGTTATAAACTTCGAGCGTATCGAAATCCGCGCGCATGCCCGCCGGGATGCGCCCCGCATTTGGATCGAATCCGGCAATTTCGAAATAGCCAATACCCATTTGCAAACGCGGGTGATTGACTTGGATGACGCCATTCGGACTATTGCGGCGCGCAGCCGAGAAGATGGCATCGGCCGTCGTTCCTTCGGACGGCGGGACGGCGGCCGTGCGTGGATAAGGAAAGACTCCGAAGTGCCCGAAGCTCGGATTGTCGGTGGTCACTTCGACCCCGGTAACGAACGAGAGCTGCTTGCCAACGTGCAACAAATCGATGGCTGGCCCGTAATCGCCCACGATGTTGTGTTCGCTCGGCACCGCGAAATCGATCCCGGCCGACACGAGCGACAACACGCGGTCCTCCGGGATCACGGGGGAGTCGAAACTCGGACGCGCGTGTACGTGCAGATCGCATGCAACCATGCCGGGCGTTGGAACGACGTGGCGAAGTGCGAGCTCAACGCTCTTCGGCTCCCCGCTCGTGATCTCGATCGACTCGGCGTCGACGCTCCACTCCAAGCCGTGCGTGGCTGCGACGCGATAATGCCCAGCGGGCAGCGGAGTCTCGGCCTCGCCGTCGAGCATATCCATCAGCGGGCCAGCACCGGACGCGCGGTAGTCCGGTCCGAAGCTCGGGTCCATCGTACCCTCGATCCCCTTGACGAGCAGACGCGCGATCATCGGCTCGCGCGTGTCGGCATCGACGACGCGCACATGAAGCGTCCCACCAGGCGAAACATCGAGCTTCAAGTCCCACGGCGTTCCAGGTGGAAAGGAAATCGGGGCGCTCGTCGTGGAGGCGTCGAGCGTTGCGTGCCACAGCGTTGCCGTCTTTGGCGCGTCGATGACGAACCGCCCTTGCGCGTCGACGGCGGCACGGATCTGCGGATATCCGTCGCCGTCGAGCGCCATGACGTGGGCGCGCTCCGCCCCGCCGATGACGACGCCGGAGACATTTGCAAAATCGACGCGAAACTGTCTGTAGAGTCGGCCCCAGATCGATTGGCTCGTGGAGCCAACGAGCAGCATGAGATTGCAGCGCACGGGCTTCGTCTCCGCATCGCTCGGGCGTGCAGGCGTCGACTCGGTGCGCGAGGAGACGACGAGCCTCGGCTGCGCGCCGGCCCTGTCGACGTCGGGAGCTCGCAAGCTCGCCGTCAGTACCGCGTCGGTCGAGGCGAACGCGAAAGGATGCACGTCGTCGTCGATCAGAACCGCTCGCGCATCGAGACTGCCAAGATCCGAAAACGCACCCACGCCTGGCACGAACACCGCGCGCGCGCCGGGTGCCGTGCCGATGGAGAGCGCGAAGGAGTGCGCGGCGCGCACTCGATCAGGCGTGACAACGAGGCTTATCGCGAGCAGTTCGGAAGACGAATCCAGCGTAAGATCGAGAGCGCCCGAGGCGTGCTCGTCGTCGATCTCGATTGGAAAAATGGCCGACAAGGCTCCCTTGCCTCGCATCTGTACGGCACTCTCGGGGATCACGAGCGGGCGCTCGGCACCGTCGACGACGAGCGACATCTCGACGTCGAGTGCACTTCGACCGTCCAACGTCAGCGTCGTGAGATGGCCGGTCGCCGCAGAGAACGAGACGCGCGCGAGCGGGCCGCGGAGCTCCGTGACCTCGCCCGCGCGCGCAACCGTGAGGAGCGACCGTCGTGCTCGCGTCACCACGAGCCCGATCGCGAATGCAACGAGAACAACGACAGCCACGACGCCGAAGATGTCCTTCGCGCGGCGATGCGACGGCTTTTCTAAGGAGGACACAGCGTTCACGAAACCAGACCGCTTTCAAGTTGACGCGAGGTCGAGGCGGGGCCGAGGAGCGGACCGGAACAGCCTTGAAGGGCTTTGAGGACCGCACCGCAGGCCCCAACGATGAGATCGCGGCAAATCGAAAGCGGTCTACGACACTATCAGAGGCGCCTTGTCCCCTGACACAGTCGCGAGGCGCGCGTCGCCCTCGATATGCAGCTTCACTTCGAGCGCGACGTGTCCACCGAGCTCGGCCTCGAAGCCTTCACCCCACTCGACGAGAAGGATCGCACCATCGCCGCGCCGCTCGGCGAGACCGAGACGCTCGATTGCAGTTTGCACACGATTTCGATCGTCTTCGCGCAGCCGGTAGAGATCGACGTGCGCGAGGATCGCACGCGAAGTCTCGTATTCTTGCATCAGCGTGAACGTCGGGCTCGTGATCGCGGTGCTGGCCGGCACGCCTAGACCTCGCGCGATGGCGCGCGCGAGGAAGGTTTTACCTGTGCCGAGACATCCGGACAGGAGCACGAGATCGGCAGGCTCTAGAGTCTTCGCGATGCGCGCGCCAAGGTGCGTCGTGTCACGCCGGGTCGGCAAACGAAGAAGAAAAGGATTCTGTTCGGGTTTCAACATGCGTGACTAGCCCGAATCATTCATGACGACTCCGCTTAGAATGCCGATCCCTTTGCTGCAAAGGTCGTACGGCGCTTCTCGGCCCTGCGGCGTACGTACAGTACGCCTCGGTCCTGCGATGCGGCGTGC
>WQYX01000034.1 GCA_009781005.1 Polyangiaceae bacterium
CGTACGCCGCAGGTCCGAGAAGCGCCGTACGCCCTTCGCAGCAAGAGGATCGGCCCGTCTGAGTGGAGTCGTCGTGAATTATCCGGGCTAGGGCGGAGCGCGAGCACCGGGCGGAACAGGCTTGATGCCTTTGAGCACGGAGCGCAGCGCCCAACCGACGCATCGATTTGCGCAGCAGGCTGGTCAACACGCTCTGAGCGCGGCTGGCGTTTCTGCTGAAACGTCTCTGCGGGATTCGACGCGGAATCCTTGTTAGTCTTTCGGGCACGCCGCGATGACGCAAGGGCAGCAAGCGCCCAAGAGCGCAGACGACGCGAAGAAGTCTGAGATCGGAACGGTCCTCGTGAACCGCTACGAGGTTCTCCGCGAACTCGGTCGCGGCGGCATGGGTGTCGTGTACCTGTGCAAGGATCTCGTGAGCCACGAGCGCGTAGCACTCAAGCGCCTCAGGTCGCCCGAGGAAGCGAAGGCCACGCGCGCCGAGGAGAGCTGGTGGTTCCAACAAGAGGCGCGCGCCGTCGCGTCGCTCGAGCACCCCGCGATCGTGCGCGCGCGCGACTTCGGGACGCTGCACGACGGCTCGCCGTACCTCGTGATGGATGCGCTGCCCGGCCGAAGCATCCATGAGTGGATGCACACTACAACGATGCCGTGGCCGGTCATTTGGGCGCTCGTCGATCAGGTGCTCGCCGGTCTCGCGCATGCGCACGCGCGGCACATCATCCACGGCGATCTCAAACCGTCGAACGTCATGCTCGATCTCGCGTCGACGGGCAGGGGACCTCGCGCGTACGTCCTCGATCTCGGGCTCGCGTGGCTGCGCGAGTCTCGCCATGATTCGCGCCTCAATGGGGCACCGGAGCCCGAAGTCGCCGTTCATGCGGGTGCGGGCACCGTCGGATGGGTTGCGCCGGAGCAGATTCGTAAGCAAGCCACGCTCGTCGGTCCTGCCACCGATCTCTACGCGCTCGGGTGCATCGTCTATCGCGTGCTTTCCGGCAAGGAAGTCTTCGAGGGCAACGCTCAAGAGGTCTTGCGCGCGCACAAGCGCACGCCTGCGCCGCCGCCGCCGCTGCCCGAGGGTGTTCCCCCGCAAGTTGCAACCTTCATCCAGCGCCTCCTCGCCAAGAAACCATGGCATCGTTTCGATCTCGCGGCCGATGCGCGCAGGCTCTGGGCGCAGTTCCGGCCGCGTCACGCGCCCACGCTCGAGGAGACCGTGGCGAGCGCGCCCGCACCTGTGCCCGAGCCGTCGAGCACGCCGGAGATGGGGCGCGTCGTGGCCGCTGCAAAGTCGCTCGCGCCGGGGCTTCTGTCGCTCCGCCCGTCGCCGATGGTGGCACGCGAATCCGAGCGTCAAGAGCTCATGGACGTCGCGCTGTCGGTCTGCGCCGGGCAGCCACCGCAGCACCGCATGGTGGCTCTCATCGGCGAAGCTGGTGTTGGCAAGAGCCGCCTCGCCGAATGGATGTGCGAGCAGGTTCACGAGCGCGGACTCATGTGGCCGCTGCGCGCGCGCTATGGTCGCACGCCGTCCCCGCTCGACGGCCTCACAGGCGCCGTCAACTCGTTCTACGGCCTGCAAGGTGCCGATCGCGACACCGTCGAGCAGACGCTGATCGATCATTGGGAGGTCGACAAGAACAACGGCGACGAGCTCGCGTGGGTTGCCGCAACGGCGGAGTGGCTGCGACCCACGCCGCCGGGCACGGTTTTGCCGGTTGGTCCATCCGGCAAGCGCTTCGTGCTCGACACGCCGGAGTTGAGGTTCGCTGTCGCGCGCCGCGTCCTCGAGCGCATCGCTGCCGATCGCCCGGTGATGATCTGGTTCGATGATCTCCATCTGACGAGCGCGAACACGTTCGAGACGCTCGCGCGCATCAAGCGCGATGCTCCGGGCCTGCGCGTGCTCATCGTGGCAACGGCCCGTAGCGAATCGCTCGAGACGGATCTCGACGCTGCCGTGCGGATGGAAGCGTTACGCGCCGATTGGAGCGGTAGGGTCATCGAGCTGCGCCCGCTCGCCGCGGAAGAGACCAAAGTGCTGCTTCGCGCGACGTTGCCGCTCCAGGAGAGCGCCGTGCAAGCGGCCGTCACGCAGAGTCGCGGCAATCCACTTTTCGCGTTGCAGCTTCTGCACGCGTGGGCTGGCGGCGGCTACTTCACGATCGATGGCGGAAAGTACAAGGTGCCGGATGCGGCGCTGCATGGGCGCGCCATCACCACCGCGGATCTCTGGGACGAGCGCCTGCGTGCCGTGCCGAGTGATCTTCGCCTCGCGGCGTACGCGGCGGCCGCTCTCGGCGACGACGTTCGTGGCGTGGTGCTGAAAACGCTGCTCGTCTCGCTTGGAATGAATCCTCGCGACGCGCTCGTCACTCTCACGCGCGCACAGATCCTCCTCGCGTCGGGGAGCGATCAGTTCCGCTGGCCGCACGCGCTCCTGCAAGAGCACCTGCTCGGTCGCTTGCACGAGAGGAGCGACGCTCCGGCCATCTTCCGGCTTGCAGCGATGGCGCTTGCGCGTCACCCCGAGGTTGGTTCACGGCGCATCATGAAGCACCGCGTTCGCAACCTCCTGCGCGCCGGAGACAACGACGCGGCCGCGCGCGTCATGTTCAACTTCATCGAGGGTGCTTGGGCGCGCGGCCGCGATACGGCGGCAACGCTCAAGGATCTGACGATGCTCGACGGGCGCATCGCAGGCGCTGCCGCAGCCGAGTACGCGTATTGGCGCGCCGAAGCGCTCCGCCACATCGGCAGACTCGATGAAGCTCGCGCGTGTGGCGAGGCCTCGCGGCGCGCCTTCGAGCAGGCTGGCGACAAGACGAGGGAGGCTCACGCGCTTCGCTTGCTCGGACACCTCGCAGCCGATCAGGGAGCACCCGCGCAAGGGCGTCTTCGAGTGGCGCTCGCTATCTCGCGCTTCGCGGAGCTCGAAGACGAACGCGGTCTTGCCGCGTCTCTCGTCGTACTCGGCGAGATCGACTACCTGCTCGGCGAGCATGAGCGTGCTCGTGAAGTGCTCCTCGAGGCGAGAATGCACTGCTCGAGAGTCTCCGACATGCTCGGTGGCGCGCAGTGCTTCATTCTTCTTGCGATGATTGAAACGGCTGCCGGCGACTGTCAGCGTGCACGCGAACTGCTTACCCAAGCGCGCCAGTCTTTCGACGCCATCGGGTATCGCCTTGGCATGGCTCAGTGCGACGTCGTGCTTGGCCACGCCGATCACCGCGCCGGCGAGATGGATGCCGCGCGTGCGCGCGCGCTCTCCGCGCGCGCTGCATTTCGGGAGCTCACGAACCCGCGCGGCGAAGCTGCGTGTGAGCGACTGCTCTCTCTCGTTGCCATCGACACGGACGACTTCGCGGCAGCAGGTGTGCACGCGTCCGTTGCTGCAAAGATCTTCGAGCGCCTTCAGGATCCGTGGGGAGATCTCGAAGCACGGCTCTTGCTCGCGCAGGTTGCGCTCGCAAAGGGCGATCCGCTGGCCAGACAGCTCGCGAAGGATTGTGAGCGGATCGTGCTCGACGAAGCCGAGCCAAGGCAGCATCGTCATCTCACGCTCGCGTGGCTCGCGCAGACCGAAGAGCGATGGCACGACGCCGCCACCGAGATCGATCGAGCTCGCGCCGCGTTCGGCAATACGACTCTATGCGGCGACCACACCCTTCAACTGCTCGAGCGATTCGCGTGCATGCCGTGGCTGGGCCCGGCAGCGGCAAAGGTGAATGCCTGGCTCGATATGATGCCCCCATCCGCGCGGTGAGCGGAGCGAGACACGTAAAAAAGCGGTGGAGAAACTTTTTTGGTGTTCTAGAGTGCGCGCCAATATGTCGACTCCGCAGGATTCTCCGAAGCGCCGCAAGCAGAAGGCTCGTCGTACGAAACAGCTCGCCGAGTGGCGCGTGAAGAAGGCCGCGGAGGGCACCAAAGCGGCCCCGAAAACAGTTGCCGAGTAGGTCGCACGAGAACAGTGGATGTCTACATAGTGACCCAGGTTCTAGCGAGTGTGGGCGCTGTCTATCACGTCCGCCGGCAGCGATCGGCCGAGATTCTTTATACCGTTCGCGGTGAGCTCATGAGCGCTACGCCGAGGTTTTATCTCGTGAAGGGCGAGGGGCAGGAGGCGCTTGCCGATCTCTGCGCGAACTTCATCAAGACGAAGTACGACATCGCGGTGAACGGCGAGCCGCTCGCGTCGATTGTGTTCCCGGCGGTTGCGTTCAAGAAGACGTTGATTCTCACGGCAGCCGGTCAAACGTACTTGGCCGATGGCGGCGTCTTCAAAGGCATCTTCCAATGCAAAGACGACGCGGGCGAGATCGTGCTCGAGATCGCAAAAGAGCTCGCGATTCGCGATACGTTCCGCATGTCTCGCAACGAGACCCTGCCCCTGGAAGTGGGGCTGCTCTCCGTCGCGGCCATCCACTCACGATATTACGAGATGGTTTGACCACTTTCGCCGCGCTGGCGAGGCTCCTCTATTTCCTTATGCGGCCGCCGAGGACCGCAAGTTTGAAGTAAGAGAGCTGACTCTTCGCGGCTTCTTTGAACATGCCGATTTTGTCGGTGTCGCGCGCGCTCTTGCGTGAGAGAAGCTCGCCCTTCTCATAGAGCTCGCGGGTTTTGGCGCGCTGAAGTTTGCCGCTGGATGTCTTTGGCAAGATGCCGTGGGCGAGCGGGATGACGTCGTCGAGCGCGAGTCCCATGCCTTCTTGCACGGCCTTGCGCACGGCTGCTGCGACGGGCGCGCGCGCCAGGGCGAGCGCCTTTGCATCGAATTCTTTGGGAGCGTCGTGCGCTTCGAACGCGACGACGACGCGCTCGCGATCGCGTTCGATCCCAGACGGATCGCGAGCACCAAAGGCGATCACGTTCCCCCTGCGCACTCCCTCGACCTGGCTCGCCAGCCACTCGATGTCCTGCGGATAGTAGTTGCGGCCGTTGACGATGATGACTTCCTTCGAGCGGCCGCAGATGTAAAGGCGTCCCTCGTCGAGGAAGCCGAGATCGCCGGTCTTGAGCCACTCTCCGACGAACGTGGTGCGCGTGCGTTCGGCGTCTTCCCAGTAACTCTTCATCACGCTCGGGCCCTTGATGCGGATCTCGCCGACGCGCCCTTCGGGCAGCGGGATCGCGTGCTCGTCGCTGCCCTGCTCGAAGATCGCAATCTCGTGCCGAGGGAATTTCTTTCCGCACGAGACGAGGCGCACGCCCTGTTCGTTGTCGTCGTTGACCTTGTTGACGAGGCTCTCGGCCCAGAGCGTCTCGCTGTTGATGGAGAGCGTCTTCATGCCTTCGCCGAGCTCGGAAAACGCGATGGCGAGCGACGACTCGGCCATGCCATACGACGGCAAGAGCGCATTCGCATGGAAGCCAATCTCAGCGAACCTCGTTGCGAAGGCCTCCAGTGTCTCGGCGCGGATAGGTTCGGCACCGCAGCCAGCCACGCGCCAGCTCGAAAGATCGATCCCCGACAGATCGCTTTCCCGAATGCGTTTGAGGCACAGGGCGTAAGCGAAGTTTGGTGCGTACGCGATGGTGCCCTTGTGGCGCGTGATGGCTTGAAACCAACTCACGGGGCGCTTGAGAAAGAGGAGCGGTGGCAAAAAGACGATGGGGATGCGGTAGATGAGCGGCGAGAGCACGAATCCGATGAGCCCCATGTCGTGGTAGAGCGGCAGCCACGAGATGCCGGTGTCTCGATCGGTCAGGCGAAGGCCATCGTGCATAATGCACCTAACGTTCGCCATGAGGTTCTCGTGCGTGAGCGTCACGCCTTTGGGGCGGGAAGTCGAACCGCTCGTGAACTGGAGGAAGGCGACGTCGTCGGGACCGAGTTTGACGCCTTTGAGCGGCTCGAGCGACTCGCGGATGGCTTCGACGGCGACGATCTGTTCGAGAGACGGCGACGCGGCTTGCACCGTGCCGAGCAGGCGCTTGATCTGCGCCGTGGTGACGAGGGCCTTTGCGCCGCTCTTGGCGACGATGTGGCGCGTGTTGTCGAGATACGTCTGGAGCTGGCCGATGCCGAGCGGCGGATAGATGGGCACGGGGATGATGCCCGCGCGAACGGCGCCGAAGAAACAGAGAACGAAGTCTTCGTTGGCTGGAAGGATCAGCGCGACGCGATCTCCCTTTTCGAGGCCGAGGGCTTGCAGCGCGCCGCCGTAGCGCGCGCTCGATCGCTCGAGAGCCGTGTACGAGAACGACGCCTCGCTCGTGGCTTTTGCGGCAAAGCCCGGTACGCCCTCGTCCGAAATGAAGCGAAAGCCGATGGTCGGATCGGCTTTGGCGGCACTCTCGATCGCATGCGCAAACGTAGGGAATGACGGGGGGTCGGCGTTGGTCGACGCGGGCGACATCGCTGCCCATTATTAGCAGAGACCGCTTTCGATTTGCCGCGATCTCAGTTGTGGCCCCATCCGCCACGGCTTCGCCGTGGCCGCCTTCCCCTCTCGAAGGCACGGGCGGGGAAAGCCTTTTGTGGGTTTCTTAGCGATCTCGTTCACTCATCTTTGACAGACGCCGTGGCTCTTCGCGATACTTGTGCCCGGAGGCTCACAGAGATGGCGTTGATCGAAACCGAAGAAGCTGCACGTCGTCTTGCTCGTGCCATTGCGAGCGATCTCAGCCTCTACAACGAGGACAAGATCGTCAACGGCATCATGAACGACAACCTCTTCGACACCCTCGCGGAGGAAATCGAGGAGGGACGTGCACTCTTCAAGCGTCGCGTGGCTACCGAGCTTTACGCGCGCAACTTCTACGACCGCGCTCTTGTCGACATTCTCATCAAGGCCAAGGGCCACATCAAATCGAAGATCTGGTAGCGGCGCTGCGTTCCGAAACCGAACCAAAACCGATCGTGCTCGTGGTCCCGCGCGAAGGCGGAGGGGCACGGCTCGACAGGTTCCTCGCGTCCACGCTCTCGCTGATGGACGGCGGGCCGTCGCGATCGGAGCTAAAGCGGTGGATTGGCCGCGGCGGCGTGACGGTCGACGGAGTCGTGAAGAAGGCCGCCGACAAACTTCGCGAGGGTGCGCGCATCCGCGTCGAGCCCGAGCCTCCGCCGCCGACCGAAGCACTTGCCGAGGCCGGCATCGAGTTCGAAACCATTTACATGGATGATGCAATCATCGTGGTCGACAAACCCCCGGGGCTCGTCGTGCATCCTGCACGCGGCCATCGATCGGGCACGCTCGTCAACGGCCTGCTCGCGTGTGGGGTGTTCGATCTGCCTGACGGCGAAGAAGAGGATCGAAGTCGCCCGGGCATCGTGCATCGCCTCGACAAGGGAACGAGCGGGCTCATGGTGATCGCGCGAGAGCCGCATGCGCGCGAGCATCTCAAGGGGCAGTTCGCGAATCATTCGATCGAGCGCGAATACGTCGCGATCTGCGTTGGCGACGTAAAAAAGAAGACGTTCGACACATTTTACGGGCGTCATCCTCGTGACCGAGTGAAGTTTTCGTCGAACGTGACGACTGGAAAGCGCGCCGTCACGCACACCCGTCCGCTCGAGAGCTTCGCGTCGGGTGCAGCAACGCTCGTCGCATGCCGTCTCGAGACGGGGCGAACGCATCAGATCCGCGTTCACTTGTCGGAGAGCCGGACGCCCATCCTTGGCGACGACGTTTACGGCAAGACGCCGAAGCATCCGGTGCTTCGCGAAGCCGCCGAGACGCTCGCGCGGCCGGCTCTGCACGCGCGGCTCCTCGGCTTCGTGCATCCGACAACGGGCGACGAGATCCGTTTCGAGTCCGATCCTCCCGCGGATTTTCAGCTTGCGCTCACCACGCTCCGCGCCATCCCGGGATAAGACCTCGAGGGGCAGACACGGGGGTCTGCCCCTACAGTCGTCAACGCATTCGTAGGGGCGGCCCCCCGTGTCCGCCCTGTTGTATTATGCAACTTCGGCCGAGGCTTTTTGCGGCGCGGTGTCTTTCGCAAGAAGACCCGGGTAGCGGCGCTTCATGATCGAGAGTGCGACGAACCCGACGACGACGGCGAACCAGAGCGTTGCAAACCGCACGAGGATCATCGCGGCGGTGGCGATGCCCTTGTCGACGTGGCCGAGCTCCGTCATCTGCGCCATGAGCGAGCTCTCGGTCACGCCGAGACCGCCGGGCACGGGGATGATGGCGCCCGCGAGAGTGCTCGTTGCGTAGAAGAACATCGCGAGCGGCACGGGAATCGAGAGCCCGAAGCCGCGCAGGATGGTCCAGAGTGCGAGGCATTCGAGGAGCCACGCGGCCGACGAGAGGATGCTCGGCACGACGAGGTTTCGCGGGTGAAGCATCGTTGCGAGGCTCTCGTAGGCGGCCTTGAGTTTCGGCGCTGTCTTGCCGAGGCGGCCGGGTATGCGGCCAACGATCTCGATGAGTGCGAGGGACAACTTGCGGTTTGCAACAATCGCGAGGAGAGCCAGCACGAGCGCCGCGCCGACACCGGCCCAGACGAGTCCGCCCGAGAAGGCGAGCGAGCCGATGACGATCAAGACGACGACGCCGATCACGTCCGTGGCGCGTTCGGCAACGACGATGGGCGCGGTCTTGGTCATGGGGACGCCGTGCGTCTCCGCCAAGATGAGGGACTTGAAGACTTCACCGACTTTGCCGGGTGTGACGGTGAGCACGAAGCCCGAGCAGAACGTGAGAAAGCTGTCGGTCTTGTTGATGCCGCGGATGTCGAGACGCGAAAGGTAAAACTCCCACTTGAGGAAGCGCAGGACGTAATTGCCGAAGGCGAGGGCGCATGCGAACGCGAACGCCTCGACGTGGAAGATGGCGAGCGACTCGCCCATCTTGTCGAGCCCGCTGTAGACGGCGAACGCGCCGTAGACGCAGACGCCGAGGAGCATGGCGACGAGGATGCGGCGGATGTTTGTCTTCATAGGGCAGGGCAGGGCTCGCGCGGTGCGCAGCCGTTAGACGTACAGATATAGGTTGACAAGCGACTCGACACGAGCGCGAGCGGCCGATGGAGCCGCGCGATGCGGCGAGAGGCGTCTACACGCACGCCGCTTTGCCCGCAACGCCGCAGATGCGCGGCGACTCTACTTTGACAGCGTGCCCGTCGTCGTGCGAACAGAAGCACCGTGCCGGCCCCGACAGAAGACGCCCAGAAAGACGAACCCGCGCCCAGCGACGCCGACTTGCTCGCGCGCGGTTCTGCGGCGCGGGCAGCGTTGAAGAAGGCCATTTCCGCGCGCGTCGTCGGGCAAGAAGACGTCGTCGATCTCATGCTCGTGGCGCTCTTGGCACGCGGTCATGCGCTCCTCGTGGGTGTTCCGGGGCTCGCCAAGACGCTGCTCGTCGCGTCGCTCGCCGAGGCGCTCGACCTGTCCTTCGGTCGCGTGCAGTTTACACCGGATCTTCTTCCCGCCGACATCACGGGCACCGACGTTCTTCAGGAGCACGAGGACAACCAGGGCGTCGTGCACCGTCGCGTGCGCTTTCTGCCGGGCCCCATCTTTCAGAATCTGATCCTCGCCGACGAGATCAACCGCACGCCGCCGAAGACGCAGGCGGCGCTTCTTCAAGCGATGCAGGAGCGGCGCGTGACGGTGGGCACGACCACGCACGTCTTGCCCGATCCGTTCCAGGTCTTCGCCACGCGAAACCCCATCGAGCAAGAGGGCACGTATCCTCTGCCAGAGGCGCAACTCGACCGATTTCTGCTCGAGGTCCACGTCGACTACCCGTCAGAGGCCGAGGAGCGCGAGATCGCGCGGCGTACGACGAGCGCCGATGTCGGGACGGTGCCGCGCGTGCTCACGGCGGCCGAAGTGCGCGCGCTGCAATCGCTCGTGCCGCGCATCCCGGTGACGGACGCGGCTGTGTCGCTCGCGGTGGCGCTCGGGCGTGCAACGCGGCCGAACGGCGCTCGCGGCGAGACGTCGAACGGTGCGCCCAAGGAGGTCAACGAGTACGTTCGCTTCGGCGCCGGCCCGCGCGGCTCGCAAGCTCTCGTGCTCGCGGCCAAAGCGCGCGCGGCGCTGCGCGGTGAAGCTGCGGCCGACGTCGACGACGTGCGTGCACTCCTGGCTCCGGTGCTCCGCCACCGCATCGTCATGAGCTATCGCGCGGAGGCCGAAGGCGTGCGCGATACCGACGTGCTCGAGAGGGTCCTCGCAGCAAGTGCACGCTAACCGCTTGTCGGTCGCGTGATTTTCTGGATATTGCACGCGTGAGCACCGACAATACCGAATTCGATGAGCGAGCGCGCGAGTGGAGAGGGCGAGCGTCGTAAGAGCAAAGACGACGGGGACGTCAAGTCGGATGGTGAATCGAGTCCGAAGCTCGATCGCGCTGTGCGCGACATCAAGACGGAGCGCACCGATCGCGAAGCAAAGGCGGAAGCCAAGACCGAGAACAACGCCCAGCGAAGTGCGCCGTCGCCCGAGTTAAGCCTCGAGGCCGAAAGGAAGATACCGAAGCCACCTGCCGCCGAGGCTCCGGTCGCGCCGAAGGATGAGGCGTATCCGTCGATCCCTCCGCCGCCTCCTCTAGGACCGTGGCGAAGCTACAAGGAGATCGTCGCGCAGATTGCCGGTCGCATCGTCGAGGCACAGAGGCCCATTCGTGTGCTCGAAGCCTGCCGCTGGGATAACACCGTTGAAGAGTATTTTCGTAAATCGAAATATCGAGAACTGCCAAAACTCGATGCGGATTATTATGCAAAGAGAGATCTCGGCTTCGACCCGAAAGTCCAATCCGCACTCTTCGAAGAAATTGCGCGCGATATCGATCGCGAGTTTGGTGATTCAGATGCCATCGGCACCATTCTCTCACGCACCGCGCTCGAATACCGCGACGTCGTCCGGATGCTTGCGGCGCGTGGCACGCCCATCTTCTATGCCTATTGTCGCAAGCTTTACGGTTCGCCAAAAGACAAATTCCCAGACGGCAAAACATCGGTTCGCGATCTCGGTCACGTCCTTTACGAGATTCTCACGAATATCGACGACACTTTGCTTGGTATGCGTTACGAGCGCAACATCTCCGCTGAAGACGCGGCTGCCGAGCTGAACGGGCGCTTCGCGCGCTACTTCGATGACGCCGCCATGCCCGTGCGCGTCGCGGTCGACGATATGCTCCTCTCGGATGCAGCGGCAGGCAGCGATTACGTCAAGGTGCGCTCGGGCGCGAAGTTCTCCGCGCGCGATATCGATATCCTCGAAGTCCACGAGGGATGGGTGCATGTTGCAACCTCGCTCAATGGCCAAGCGCAAACCGTTGCCAAGTGGTTGAGCAAGGGGCCACCGCGCACGACGACGGTGCAGGAGGGGCTTGCCGCGCTCTTGGAGATCTTCACTTTTCGCACGTACCCAAGGCGCGCTCGCCGCTTGAATGATCGCGTCATTGCCGTGGACAAGGCCGAGGACGGGGCAAGTTTCGTCGACGTCTTCGAGTGGTTCCGCACCGAGGGTTACGACGAGGAAGAATGCTTCCATAATACGCGCCGCGTTTTCCGCGGAGGCGTGATTGACGGAGGCGCGCCGTTTACGAAAGATGCTTGTTATTGCAAAGGGGTCGTCCTCAATTATTCATTCATCCGAAGCGCCATTCAGCACAATCGCGTGGATTTGATTCCATTTCTCTTCGTCGGCAAAGTGGCTCACGAGGACGTTCCCATCCTCGCTCGCCGCGTCAACGACGGCGTGGTCAAGCCCCCCCGCTTTCTGCCGCCCATGTTCCGAGATTTGAATGGTTTGGCCATTTGGATGGCATACTCGACGTTCTTCTCTCGCCTCGGCGGCGAAGCCATTCGCGATTACTATACGAAGCTCTTTGCCCGCTCCGGTTAGCGGAGTTGATGGAGGTGCCGTCTCGTGGTAGGTGGAGCCGCTCTCAACCGACTCTTCGATGCAACGGACCGACCTAAAACTCCACCTCAAGAAACTTCTCGTCTCCGAGCTGAATCTCGCGGGGCGGGATCCGGCCGCACTCGATGACGATGCGCCTCTTTTCGGCGACGGCGGGCTCGGGTTGGATTCTCTCGACGCGCTGCAAGTTGCCATGCTGATGGAGGAGCGCTTCGGCGTACGCGTGCCGGAGGGTGACGAGGCTCGGCCGATCTTCCGTTCCGTACGTTCGCTCGCCGAATTCGTGGAACAGAACGCAGAAGGTCGGAACTCGGAAGGATAGGCCTCGTGATTGCCGTTACGGGCCTGGGGGCCATCACGGCGCTCGGCGGATCGGCCACCGAGACGTGGGAGCATTTGCTTCGCGGCGACCGAGGCTTCCGCGAAGTCTCGCTGTTCTCCACCAAAGGCTATCGCTCGCAGATCGCCGGCGAGGTCGTGAGCATGGATCGCGTCGGGGCAGGCGGTGACGTCTCGCGAACGAGCGAGCTCGGTCTCCTCGCGGCGCGCGAGGCGCTCGCGTCCGCGGGGCTCGTGCGTGACGTCGCACGGACGGATGCGCCGTGGGGCATACTGCGCGTGGGGCTCGTCATGGGCGGATCCACCGCAGGCATGCTCGAGACCGAATCGATCCTCTCGGTGCTTCTGCGCCCCGAAGGCACGGTCGATCCGGCGGCGCGCGAACAGGCGCTCGGTCGCATGCTGAGCCATCCGCTGAGCGCGCCAACCGACAGACTCGCGCGCGAGCTCGGTCCGTTCGCGCGCGTGCGATCTCTCTCGAGCGCATGTTCGAGCGGCTCGAACGCGATCATCGTCGGCGCGGCGTGGCTCGAGTCCGATCTCGTCGACGCCGTCGTTTGCGGAGCAGCCGACGCGCTCTGCCAAGTGACCCTCGGAGGCTTCAACGCTCTCGGGGCGCTCGATCCGAATGGCGCCCGACCCTTTGACAGGAATCGCAAAGGATTGACGCTCGGTGAGGGCGCGGGCTTCGTCGTGCTCGAGGACGTCGAAGCTGCGCGCGCCCGCGGCGCACACGTCATCTGCACGCTTCGCGGCTGGGCCTCGCGCTCGGAAGCGCACCACATCACGAACCCAGAAGCATCCGGCGAAGCCCCTGCACGTGCGATGGGAGCCGCGCTCGCGCGCGCCGGGCTCGCTGCAGCCGACGTCGACTACGTCAACGCGCACGGCACCGGGACGCCCCTCAACGATCCGATGGAGACCGCGGCACTCGCCCGCGTCTTCGGCGAGGATCTCTCTCGCGTGCCCGTCTCGAGCTGCAAGGGTCAGATCGGTCACACGCTCGCGGCCGCCGGTGCCATCGAAGCGACCATCACCGCGATGTCGATCGACCGCGGACGAATTCCGCCGACCGGCGGCCTCGTCGATCCCGATCCTGCGTGTAAACTGCATCATGTGCATACTGCATATAAACGCGAGATCCGCGCCGCGCTGTCTAGCTCGTTTGGGTTTGGCGGGATGGATTCGGTGCTCCTCTTCGGAGGTGCGCCTGCCGACAATGGGCACGCGAAGCTGCGGCGCACGAATCGTCGCGTCGTCGTCACCGGCGTTGCCACACTCACGCCTGCGGGGCTGCTCGACGGCGTCGACGTCTCGAAGCTCCCGTCGCTTCCGTCATGCGGCGAGGCGATTGGCGCGGACGCGCTCCTGGGGCTCGATGTGAATCGCGCGCGACGCCTCGATCGGACCTCGCGTATCGCCACCGTCGTTGCGGAGAAGGCGCTCGCGGGGATCGTTGCGAGCGACGTCGGGATCATCCTTGGTTCGGCGTTCGGCGCGATCGACGCAACGTCTGCGTTCATGCGCCGCCTCGCGGAGAAGGGGCCGCGCTTCGCGAGTCCCGCGGATTTTCCGAGCCTCGTGCCGAGCTCACCTGCCGGGCACGTCTCGATCTACCTCGGGCTCAAAGGCCCCGCGATGGTCGTTGCCGATCTCGCGACATCGGGCGAGTGCGCCGTGACGCAAGGCTTCGAACTCGTTCGCGCCGGCGAGATGGACTGCGCCGTCGCCGTTGCCGTGGAGGAGCGAAGCGCGATCGTCGAAGAAGTGCTCAGCGTGCTCTTCAGAGCTCCAACGTCGAGCGGCGCGACTGCGATGGCGCGTCGCGAGGGGGCTGCCGCCGTTGCGCTCTCGTCCGAAGAAGCGGCGCGCGCCCGAGGCTTGCCGATCCTTGCCGAGATTGCAGACGTCATCGCGTGGACGAGCGACACGGATCCTCTGGCGAACCTCGCCCCGGAGCATGGCGGTGTCGTGGTCCTTGGAGCTCCGAACGCCGCCGTCGACGAATACGTTGCGCGTTCCTCATGGGCGGACTGTCCGCGCATCGCGTGCAGCGATCACGCGGGCACGCATGAAGCCGTCGGCGGTATCGCCGTCGCCGTTGCCGCAGCGATCATCGCGCGCGGCGACGCCGCGTCGGCCCTTTGCGTAGGTAGCGCGCGTGGTTCGGGCTATGCTCTTTTGCTCCGCGATTTGTCGCGGTGACGACGATGACGGCGTTCTTGATGGCCATGTCGCTCGTGGGCATCTGCGGGCGGCCTATGCCGCCCGGCACGAGCTCCACGTGGGGATCGCTCATGCAGCAACCCGGTGATGCGAGCGATCGTCATTGCATGGCCCTGGATGCACTCGATGCCACGCCGTCGGCATGGAAAGCTTCTCGCGAGCGTCTCTCTGCGCTCCGCGCCGAGAGCCCGAGCGCGTCCTACGTCGAAAACGTTCGCGTGGGCATCGATGATCCGCGCACGAAGAGTCACTACGACGCGCGCGGTGCCGTTGCCATCGACCCTCATCGCACGGCGCGCATGATTCTCATCGGTCCCGGGGGCACGACCGCGCTCGATCTCTGGGTGACGAAGGATCATTTTCGTTTCGCCGTACCCGCCATCAAACTCGAAAAGCGTGACGGGATTTCGCCGGACGAAGAACGCGGCTTGCCCGTAGGTTTTTTTCGTTGGTGGTTTCTTTCACCGCTCGCCGGTCGATTGCTCGCAGCGCACTCGGAACCGGAGACGACGTCGTTCATCCTCAAGGACGGACGCGCGATCGTGACCGTGCGCGCAGATCGCAACCAATTGGTTGCGCGCCGTCGCGAAGGCCAAAACGTGGAGAGTATCGAGTGGTGGTCGGGCGGTCTCGTGCCTCGCAAGGGGACGCGCGGGCGCTACGCGGACGAGCGCACGGGTCTCGTCGTCGACGTGACGATCGAAGACGTTGCCCAAGTGCCGCCGGATCCTGCGGCGTTCGCCGATCCCGGAGTCGCGCCGTGACGGCGAGCGCCGTCGTCGCGTTCGGTGCACTCTCGGCGCTCGGCGAAGGACCGTCGGCGCTCGGCAACGTACCGGCAGGGCATCGTGCGCCGTTCGCCATTGCGCGCGACCGAGAGCTCGCCGCCTCTGGGCTCACGCGTCCATTCTGCGCGCGCGTCCGCGTCGCGCCCGCGGCCGATTTACCGCGCGCCTGGGACGCACCGGATCGCGCCACGGTGATTTTGTCCCATGCCTTGGACGCGTGCGTTCGTGATCTCGACGCGATCATGCCGGACTTTCGCGAGTTGCGCGTCGGCCTCGCGCTCGGCACTTCGAGCGGCGGCATGCGCCGCTTCGAAGAGATCTTCACGGATCCCGCACACTCTCAGAAGCCAAAGGACGAGTGGATCGAAGGCACGTATCTCGGACCCGTCCTTGCTGCTCGTCGTCCGTGTTCGTTCGTGCGATCGGCGCTCGTTCTCGGCGCATGCGCGTCGAGCACGCTCGCGATCGGTCTCGGTTGCGCATGGCTCGAAGCGAACTCTTGCGATGTCGTGCTCGCGGGTGGCTTCGACGCGGTGAGCGTCTTCGTCGCGTCCGGCTTCGAAGTTTTGCGCGCGTCCTCGGCAGACGGAAAGCCCGATCCGTTTCGCGTGGGACGCGACGGCCTCGCGCTCGGCGAAGGCGCGGCGGTGCTGGCGCTCGCTTCCGCCGATCGCGTGCGCGAACGACGATTGCGCGCGTACGGATGGGTAGCGGGCTTCGGCGCATCCTGCGACGCCTTCCACCTGACCGCGCCCGATCGAACGGGTGGCGGCCTCGCGCGCGCGGCAACGGCAGCCATGCGCGAAGCGGGCTGCACCGCCAGTGACATCGATCTCGTCAGCGCGCACGCAACCGCCACGGAGTTCAACGACGCCTCCGAAGCATGCGCGCTCGCCACCGTCCTTGGCGAGCATCGATCTCGCGTCGTCGTGCATGCGCTCAAAGGATCGATCGGCCACACGCTCGGCGCCGCGGGCGCGCTCGAGTCTCTCTCTGCATTGCATGCAATGTGCATGGAAACGATGCCAGCGTCGGCGGGTGATGGCGCGGTGCTCGATGGCGTCCGCGTCCTCGACGTTGCCGAAGCGTGTCCAGCCTCGATCACGCTCAAGCTCTCGGCGGCTTTCGGCGGAGCGAATGCGGCTCTCGTCCTCGCGAAAGACGCGCCTGCGAAAAGCGCGCACCCGAAGGCGTCGCGTCCCGTTCATGTCTCGCGCGCGGTCGCCGTCTCGCGCGATGCTCCGCATCTCGAACCCTCGGTGCTCGCGGCGCGCACGGGTTACGCGGAAGATCGCATCTCGCGAGCCGACGGTCTCGTTCGTCTTGCTCTGGCAGCGGTGGTCTCGCTCGACGAGTTGCTCGCGGCGAGCGGGCAGCCGCGCGTCAGAGGCGCGGGAATCATCGTCGGCCATGGACTTGCCACGATGGACACGAACGCCGTCTATCAAGAGCGCATTCGTGCTCTCGGCGCGCACCGCGCGGAGCCCCGGCGCTTTCCGTACACGACACCCAACGCAGCCGCCGGCGAATGCGCGGTGGCCTTTGGTCTGACGGGTCCCGCCTTCGCCGTTGGGGGCGGACCGCATGGTGGTCTCGAAGCTCTTGGCGTGGCCGCCGATCTCGTCCGCGCAGGCGTTGCCGATCGAATCGTCGTCGTCGCGGCCGACGAAGCCGGGGTGGGATCGCTCCGTGTTGCCCCGGAAACGGCGTGCGGTGCCGTCGCACTCATGGTTGCCGCAACCAAACTCGCAGGCGAACTCGTACAATGCGCCGTTCACCTCGAAAAAAATGAATCCCTGGCTCGGCCCCGGGGACTTCCGGCAATGGACGCACATCGCGCCCTCTTGCCTCTCGTTGCCTATGAACCTCGTGAAAATGGCGTTGCGGCCGCCCCGCCGCGCGAGCTATCCGTCACGACACCGTGGGGATCGATGGCCTATGCACGCTTCTCTTGGTGACCGCTTTCGATTTGCCGCGATGTCATCGTTGGGGCCTGCGGTGCGGTCCTCAAAGCCAACCAAGGCTGTTCCGGTCCGCTCCTCGGCCCCGCCTCGACCTCGCGTCAACTTGAAAGCGGTCTAATTTTAGAATGTGTGCTGGAATTGGGGGAAGGGAATAGGTGTTGGTCTCGATGATGCGCAAACTCCTTCTGATCGCCCTTTTGTCGTGCGCACAGATTGGTACCTTCGGCTGCTCCAAGACGAACATTCCGCACACCGATGTCGAAGACACGAGCGAAAACCGTAAGGTCATCTCGTTCTGCGAAGACTATCGGAAGGCTGTCGAGGAAAAGGACGTTGCGCGCCTCTTGAAGATGGCGAGCCCCCGTTACTTCGAAGACGGTGGCAACACGAATCCCGAAGACGATCTCGACTTCAGCGGTCTCAAAGATTACCTCACCTCGACCTTCCTGAAGACGCAGGCCATTCGGTACGAGATCCGCTATCGGGTCGTTGCCAAGGACGAAGGCAAGGTATTTGTAGAATTCAGTTATTCAGCGAGCTATCGCATCCCTGGTTTGAAAGGCGAGGAATGGCGGCACACGGTCGCCGACAATCGTCTCGAGCTCGTTCCCGAGGGCGACTCGTTCAAGATCCTCGCCGGCATGTGACGTGAGTCTCGTCGTCGCGCACGTCTCGGATTTCCATGTCTCCGAGTTCGGAGACACGTTCCACGACCGCCTGCGTGTCGTGAAGCGCAGCGCGCACATCGTCGACGTCAATCCTGCGAGGTTCGAAGTCGTCTGGGAAGAAGCCGGCTGGCGAGTCTTGCACGAACGCGGAAAGCGTCGCGGGAGGATCGCCCTCGTGGATCCCCATGGGTATGCGCATCGGGTGCCGTCGCGCAAAGAGGTTGGCGACGTGATCGATCCGGTGGAGCGTGCGGCGGCAAAGGCATGTCACCTCGAGGCGCGACGGTCGCTGACACTCGCGCACGACGTCCCTTCGGCCGGCGTGCTCAAGCATTTGTACGAGGGAACGCCGCGCAACTCGAACGTGCGCCTTCTGCGTGCTGCGAACGCGATCGAAGACGCGGACGCCGTGGTCGTCACGGGTGACGTGACCGATGACGGTGTTGGTTGGGAGCTCGTTGAAGCCGTCTTCGATCGCTGGAAGCGAAAGGGGATGCTCTTCGCCGTCCCCGGCAATCACGATCTCTATCTCTTCCCCATGCGCGGCAGCGCGCGTCCGCGGCCCACGCACGCGTCGAAGCGCGAGGCGTGGAATGCTTTCGCAGCGCGCCTCGGTTTGCATCTCGACGCATCAGGTGCATGGTACAAGTTTTTGCCGGACGGGCAGACCGTGCTCGTCGGGCTCGACTCGTGCGCGCGCCGGCAGCGCACGTTTTATCGCCACAACGGCGCCATTGGATCCGAGCAGGTTGCATGGCTTCGTGAGGTCGGCAAAAAACCCGAGTTCCGCGCCACCAAGCACCGTCTCGTGCTCCTTCATCACCACGTGGTCCCGCTGTCTCGCGGCGTCGGGCACCGCCCGCCAACGGAATTCGGCATGCGTCTCGACGACGCGCAGCTCGCCGCCGAGATCTTCGACGAAGTGGGCGTGACCGCCGTGCTCCACGGGCATCGCCACGTGAGCGAGCAGCGTCAACCCGCGGGAAGCAACTTCACGATCCTCGCGTCGCCATCGTTCACGCTCGGCTGCCGGAGCGGCGACGATCCTTCGTACTGGCGCATCGAGCTCGGTGAATACATGCATGCTACACGCGTTCGCGTTCCAAACTTCGGCATCGCACAGGACGAGGATCCGCCGTCGTCGCGCGTCGAAGAGTTCGTCGACTCGGTCGTGGATCTGGCCGCCGGCGACACCGGTGACGATTAGTACTCCATCAGGGAGTACAAATTTGCGCCGTTCAAAGGATTCGCAGAACGGGAGGGGCGCCGCGCTCGACGGCGATCGCATCTCCCGTGAGGAGTGTTGCGTTCGCGGCGAGCTGGACGTCATTCATGAAGGCCTGGGCATGGGTCGAGACGAGTTCGATCCAGCCGTCCGCGCCCGCCGTGAGCGCAAATCGTCCGTCGATGAGACAGGTTCGCCCGAGGCACGCGACGTAGCGCTCGCCGCCGATTTCGATGTCGACGGCGTCCGCGAGCGCGCGGCTCGGTCCGAGCCGCAACGAGACTTCGCGACCGAGTTTGAGCTCGAGGCCGTCTTTGATGGGCAACGTTCCCTTGACGTTGATGCCGCGAAGTTGCGTTCCATTCCGCGTATCGAGATCGCGCACGACGACGTCGGGCCCTTCGCGGGCGATGCGCAGATGACGGCGGCTCACCGCGTTCGACATGATCTTGATGGATCCTTCGCTTCGCCCGATGACGACCTCATCGCCGAGCACGATCTTCCATCGCTCGGATCCAGTTTCGACGACGACGACGGGAGCCATCACGCGGCGCGCACGCAGAGCATTCGCGCGTTCGCGAAGCGATGCCTCCTCCGTGCGATCGGCACGCGCGAGCAACTCGTCGAGCGCGGCGAGCGCTTCGCGCCGGCGCCCGCATGACATCAGGAATGCGACCTCGTTCGTTCGATCGTCTCGCAGACGTGAGAGTCGTTCGTTGTGCTGCTCCGTTGTGAGGAGAAACTCGAGGCGATCGACGTCGCCTGCGGCTTCGAGAGCGCGCGCTTCGCCCACCTTGTCGCCCGCGCGCGCGTACGCCTCCGCGGCTTTTGCGAGCTCGCCTGCGTCTTCCAGCTCACGCGCGGCTTCAATGATCTCGTGGCGCGCGATGGCGCTCACTGCGGCGTCACCCGTGAGGGCCAGGAGCAGCTCGGCGTGCTTTCGCCGCGCCTCCTTGTGTGCCTCCGCGGTTCGGGGTGTGAGCTCGGATGCTTGGACGTAGAACTGCAAACGAAGGCGCGGATCGCGCTCGCTGTCGCCGCGCAGGAGCATGATTCGCGCGGCCTGCTCGGGCTGCCCTGCCTCGCCAAAGAGCTCCGCTGCGCGTACTAAATCGCCGCGAAGCTCTGCGGCTTTCGCAGCGGCGAGTGGCCGACTCTTTCCGAAAATTTTATCGAAGAGCGCCATCGCAACGCACACGCAGCTCCCAGTAAAATGTGAACTCTAGCATCGGCGCAATGCGGTGCATCGGCATTGACGGCGCCCTATCCATCGTCGACGATTTCACTTTCATGGCGAACCAGAACAGGCTCGGCGAGCTTCTCGTCCGGGAGAAGTTGATCTCGCTCGCACAGCTGCGTCAGGCGCAGGACGAGCAGAATCGTTCAGGACAGAACCTCGGTTACACGCTCGCGAAGTTAGGGTTCGTCAGCGATCAGGAGATCACGAATTTTCTCTCGCAGCAGTATCGCGTCCCCACCATCAACCTCGATGAGTACGAAGTCGACACGGAGATTCTGAAGCTCGTCTCCAAAGATCAATGCGAAAGGCATCGCACCCTCCCGGTTTCGCGTGCGGGCTCTTCGCTCATCGTCGCCATGGCGGATCCGACGAACCTCCACGCCATCGACGATCTCAAGTTTCTCACCGGTTACAACATCGAACCGGTCATCGCGAGTGAGTCGGCGATCGTCAGCGCGATCGAGCGTTATTACTCAACGGGCCCTTCGTACGACGAAGTCATGGCCGGCTTCGACGAGTCGGAGATCGAGTTCACCGGCGAGGACGACGAGCTCAATGCCCTCGAGCTCGAAAAGGCAAGCGAGGATGCGCCTGTTGTCCGCCTCGTGAACATGGTTTTGCTCAATGCGATCAAGAAGGGCGCGAGCGATATCCATATCGAGCCGTACGAGAAGAAGCTCCGCGTTCGCTATCGCATCGACGGCGTGCTCATCGAAGAGATGTCGCCGCCCTTGAAGTTGAAGAACGCCATCGTCAGCCGCCTCAAGATCATGAGCCAGCTTGACATCGCCGAGCGCCGTCTTCCGCAGGACGGACGCATCAAGTTGAAACTCGGCAGGGGTCGCGAGATGGACTTCCGCGTGAGCGTGCTTCCAACGCTCTGGGGCGAGAAGATCGTCATGCGTTTGCTCGACAAGGGCAATCTGCAGCTCGACATGACGAAGCTTGGCTTCGACAAAGCGCCCCTCGAAGACTTCAAGTGGGCGATCAATCAGCCGTGGGGCATGGTGCTCGTCACGGGACCCACCGGATCGGGCAAGACGACGACGCTCTATTCGGCGCTCAGCGAGCTCAATAAAGCCGAAACGAACATCAGCACCGCCGAGGATCCGGTCGAATACAACCTGCACGGCATCAACCAAGTGCAGATGCAAGACTCCATCGGCCTGAACTTCGCCGCGGCCTTGCGCTCGTTTCTACGGCAGGATCCGGACGTCATCATGGTCGGCGAGATCCGAGACTTCGAGACCGCGGAGATCGCCGTCAAAGCGGCGCTCACCGGTCACCTCGTGCTCTCGACGCTGCACACGAACGACGCCCCAGCGACGATCTCGCGTCTTCTCAACATGGGCGTCGAGCCGTTTCTCATCACCGCATCGGTGAACCTCGTGCTCGCCCAGCGCCTTGCCCGCAAGGTGTGTGCAGATTGCAAACATCCGATTCAGATCGAGCAGCAGACGCTCGCCGAGCTCGGGTTTTCAGCAGCGCAGATCGCGCAGGCGCAAGGCCGGCTCATGAAGGGCACGGGTTGTCGCACGTGCAATGGCACGGGCTACAAAGGGCGCGTCGCTCTCTACGAGATCATGCGCTTCAACGATGCGCTCAAAGAGATGGTCTTGCAGGGGTCGTCCACCGCGGAGTTGAAAGCCGCGGCCATCAAACAGGGGATGGTGACCTTGCGCATGGCAGGCATCGCGAAGGTGCTCGACGGTGTGACGACGACCGAAGAGATCCTTCGCGTCACGATGAGCGATTGAGAAAGGTTCCCGGATGACTCAACAGAGCGATCTGCGCGTCAACCTTCACCAATTGCTACGGCATATGGTGGAGAGGGGGGCGAGCGACATGCACCTTACCGTGGGTGCACCACCGCTCTTGCGCGTTGACGGCGAAGTCGTACAGCTCAAGCTGCCGCCGCTCAACCCCGGCGACACGAAGCAGCTTTGCTACTCGATTCTGACCGAGGAGCAGAGGACCACTTTCGAGAAGACGCACGAGCTGGATCTGTCGTTCGGCGTAAAGAACCTTTCTCGCTTCCGCGCGAACCTTTACATGCAGCGCGGAGCCGTGGCCGGCGCCATTCGCACGATCCCATTCAAGATCCTCTCGTTCGACGAACTCGGGCTCCCGCGGATTGTCTCCGATATGGCAAATAAGCCCAATGGCCTCGTCCTCGTGACGGGGCCCACGGGGTCCGGCAAGAGCACCACGCTTGCTTCGATCATCGACAAGATCAACAGCGAGCAGAAGCTGCATATCCTGACCATTGAAGATCCGATTGAGTATCTGCATCCGCACAAGATGTCCGTTGTCAACCAGCGTGAGGTGGGCGCCGATACGGAATCCTTCAAGGGTGCACTCAAATACGTTCTTCGCCAGGATCCGGACGTGGTGCTCGTCGGCGAAATGCGAGATTTGGAGACGATTGAAGCTGCTCTGACGATTGCGGAGACCGGTCACCTCGTGTTCGCCACGCTGCACACCAATAGCGCTGTGTCGACCATCAATCGCATTATCGACGTCTTCCCTCCCCACCAGCAGGACCAGGTACGGACCAAGCTGTCGTTCATCTTGCAGGGAGTCATCACGCAGCAGCTCCTGCCGCGCGCGGGGGCGCCCGGACGCTGCCTCGCCCTCGAGATCTTGGTGCCGAATGCGGCCATTCGGAATCTTATTCGCGACAATAAGATTCACCAGATTTATAGTCAAATGCAGGTCGGGCAGGAGAAATTTGGTATGCTCACGCTCAACCAGTCGCTCCTGAGTTTGTATATGCACCGCCTCATCACGATTGAGCAGGCCATGGCGCATTCGCTCGAACCCGAGGAGCTGAAGACGCTGATGGATTCGCGTTCCAGGATGGGCGTGCCCTCGTCCGGTATGCGATGACCGTTTTGATTCATGGCGTTGGTACTTGGTAGACGGGGACGTTCTGGCCAGTCATCCCTGGGTTGCCGGGAAGACCGGGCTGACTGATGGCAGCTGCCGCTGCTGCTATCGATAACGGCAGTGCCGCCCAGGCCGCCCGGACCGCCCAAAGCGCTGACGGAAGCCGCTCGGATGATGTTGGTGCGGGTTGGATCATCGGGTTGGGGCGCTATGCCTTGCCACACGATCCCAGCCGATACCCCCCCTGCTCCTCCACCACCTCCGTTGCCGCTGGAGCCGATGCCGCCTGCACTGCCACCGCAGACTCCTCCTCCATACGCTCTCGCCTGCCACTCGCGTCCAGAGCTGTTTCCGAGTTGATGGCGGCGTCGCCCGCGGGGGTGCTCGCGCTTGCTCCCGTACCTGCCGTGGCCCTGACACCTTGCAGAGTCACACCGCCCGTCGCATTGGCTATGAAAATGGCAATGGAAGAGTCCCCCGTGTTGGGTATCGCATCTTCCGTTACGGCTTGCTTCGGCGTGCGGCGATCGACCGGATGAGAGCCAAATCGTTTTTGCCAATCTCGCCCATGATGATGAGCAAACCAAAATACGCAAACACCACTGCAATGGCGATCATGGGTGTGAGCAGGCGAGAGAACGCAGGCATATACATTCCAGCGGCGAAAGCTGCCGCGACGCACGCGCCCACGCGCAAGGCTGTCTTGATTGGCACAAAGACACCGGCTGCGTGCTTGACGCTGAAGACTGCGATCACGAGCGCAATGCCGAGAGCACCGGTTGTCGCGCCCGCGGCAGCAACGAGCTGCGGCGTGCCGAATGCCGCATCCGGAATGACGAGTGCGCATGCGCCTGCAAGCAGAGCGAGCGCGAGCGCCGTGATCGCCATCGCGAGGCGCTCGCGACCGAGGCTCACGAGCACCGTGGTGCCGAGGCCGAACATCGCGAAGGCTGCCTGGCCGAGCGCAAGGTAGTGAAGCGCGGGCGCGCCTTGCTTGGCGATCACTCCGCCGTAGGCAAACTTGATGAGCGCCTCCGGCATGGCGAGTACGACGACGACCAGCATTCCGCAGACGATGGCGCCGACTCGACAACCTCGGCTCACGAGCTCGGCGACGCGGGCGTCACCTTGCGAGGCGCGCGCGCGAGCAAGCATTGGGAAGAGGATCTGCGTGACGCTGAAGAGCAGTTGATACGGGAGAAATGCGAAGAGTTGGGCGGCGCGGTAGGCGGCGAGCCACTCGTTGGCAGCGCGAGAGGGATCGGTGAAATGATTGTATTCTGCACCAATCGAGAGATACCGGCCGAGAATGAAAATGTCGGCTTGCATGAGGCCATTGGTGAAGAGCTGCGCGACCATCACGGGCACGATAAGCGCGAGGTAACCACGCGCCGTGGGCACCCCGGTCGGACGCGGTTCGGAGAGCGCGTGACCGGTCTTGGTCCAACCGAGTGCGACGGAGAACACGCCCGCGGCGGCAAGCGTTGCGCCGATCGTCGCTCCGAGAACGGCGGGCGAAGTGCCGAACCGCGCTGCGATCGCGCCTCCGTGTTTCACGAACGCGTAGCCCATACCGAGCAAGCCGAGCGTGCGCAGCGTGGCGGCAATCATGTCGAGCGCAGCTTGCCGCGTGAAGACGCCGCGGCCATTGAGGTAACCGACGAGCGGCGCGTACACGCCGTAGATTCCGAGCACGATGCTCATCGTGACGAGCGGCGCGACGATTTGCGGATCGTGCTGGAAGTGAGCGAGGAGAGGCGAGCTCGCTGCCAGAAGCGCAGCGAAGAAGACGGCAACGACCGCGTGCACGCGCAAGGTTGCGCGCAGCGCCTGCTGTTCGTTCGCGCCGGCCGCGGCCACCGTGCGGCTGACGCCTTGCGTGGAGCTCGAGACGACGACGTTGTTCAGGATGTTCGAGACGGCAAGGACACGAGACAGCGCGCCGTAGGCAGCTTGCGACGTAGCGAGCGGAAAGAGCGTCTGTTGTACGAGGCCGGTGACGATGAAGAAGACCTTCGCCGTTAGCACCGCGAGGCCACCGCGGCCCGCGCGTTTTACTTCTGCGCTCGCCTCGTTCATGGATATTGGGCTGGCCGGAGCGCGATCGGCTTCTGAGGAAGAGTAATCGCGCGTGTCGATAATTGTATATTACATGTACCAGGATCGCGCTCGAAGACGTGGACGATGTACCCGCCTTGCGCGTCTCGTCGATCCCCGACGTAGAGCGTGTTGCCGCGCCACGCGAGCCCTTGGAGCGTGTAGTCATCCGTCGCCAAGAGCGGCGCGTCGATGCCCGTCACGATCTCGCCGGTGTCCGGATCGAAGGTGATGAGCGACGTTGGGTTCACGGCGTGCTCGGGCCCCGCCACAATCGCGGCGCCGCAATGATCCGTGACGGCGACCTCCGCCACGCTCGCGCCGATCGCTCGCTCGGTTACGAGCAGCGCGGTCGCGCCCGTCTGCGTGTCGAAGCGTTCGATGCCCGCGAGATCTTCGTCAGCGGCGTCGAAGCTTCTTGGCTCGGCGAGGAAGAGCGCGCCGGCGTACTCGGCCATCGCGTTGAACGGATCTCTCCCGGCGAGATCGATGACGGCTTCGACCGTACGCGTTGTGACGTCGATTCGAAGCATTTGCGCTGACTGCGTCGACGACGCGTAGACATCGTTCGGCGTGAGTTTGGAGTCGTCGAGGCGATCGAGCGCGACGAAGGCTTTCGCGCTTCCTCCAACGTCGACGATTCGGATCGATGCAGCCTGCGGGTTACCATCCGCGTCGTAACTCGAAGTGTCGATCGCGCATTCGGCAGCACCATCGCGCAATACCGCGATGCACGGTGTCGCCCACAGCGGGACCCACACGGTGCCGTCAGGCGCGGCGGCGGCGTCTTGAGGATCGGCCGTACGCTTCGCGCCACTCACCGGCGCTGGCGCGAGATCACCTACGCTCGTCGGTGGCGCAATCGGCGTTGCGCATGCGGGATCGAGTTCGAAGAGCAGGTCCTTGTCTCTCGCAAGGTAGAACGCGCGGCCGTTCGACAGTGCGAGCGCCGGATCACTACCCAGCTCGATACTCGTCGTGATTGGACCGGCCGGAGCTCCGCAAATCGTACCTGAATTCTGAGAGTAGTCGCTCGCTGCCACGAGGAGCTCCACGCCATCACAGTTTGGAGGCTCGTCGTTTTTTGACCCGCACGCAGCAGCGACGACCAGCAGCGCGAGTACGGCGTAGTGAGATCGAAAGCGACGCATGGAGGCAGGGTTCAACCCTTGTCTGTCGACGCCGTCAACTCCTCAACCGCTTTCAAGTTGACGCGAGCGGTTACTCCATGCGCTTTGGATCGAGCAGGCCGCCGTCGGGTGAGAGTCCCGCCTTGTTTCGCCGCTCGTCTTCGCTGAGACCCGGCACGAACGGGGGTGGAGTGATGTCACGCACGAGCACTTCGCACGTTGCGATGCCTGGTTTGCCGCGGCGGATCTCGATGGCGAGCTCGCGATTTGGATCGGCAACGGCGCGCACGTTCAAAAAGCGTATCTCGTCCGTGCTCACGGACACCGTTCCGCCCGTGACGCGCGCTCGAAAGAAGTTCGAGACTTGCTCGGGCGCGAGCGTGTTGGACGATGCGTGTACAGTCCCCGTAAAAGCGCGCGAGATGGTCATGCCTTGAGGGAGCTTGAGTTCGAAGGCCTTCTCTTTGCCTTCCGGCAGCTCGCCCGGCGCGAGGCGATCCGCGGGTAGCGCAGACGGCGTATTGGTTGCAGTCTGCAACTCTTCGCCTTTACGCTTGCAGCTCAAAGGCCCCAGCGCCACAAGCCCCGAGACGAGCACGACGATCGCTAATCGATGACCAGTGCCCATGAGTCGATGATCGTGGGGGTGCGGGGTTGCGGTAGTGCGACGGAGTTGACTTGAATGCCGCGCGTGCTTCCGGCCGCTGGTTTGGCCATGGGGATATCGAGCGAATACGACGATCCCGAGGACGAGGTCGTGCCATATTGCATCATACCGAAGAAATCCGCTGTGCCGATGCCCGCCGTTTCATCGCAATTCAAGTTTTGCTTGATTGCGACGCCGGGGATCTCCGCCGGGCTCGTTGGATCGGTCATGTTTACCTTTTGCACGAAGCCCGCGGAGGGATCCGGATACTTGGCTATTCCACCTAATTTCAAATTGCTCGAATCCTGCGGTTTGAAGTAGTCGACGCCCCAGACCCACTGCTGCGAGGATTCACCGCACACGTTGCCGAGCGGCTCAGGAAGGTATGTTGCAAAATACAAAGTTCCGTCGAAGACAGCCATGGGGCCCGTGACACGCTCTCCGTTGATGAGCACCGTGTACCAATTCACTTTCGCCTGCACGGCGCCCGTGAGGCCGCCGTTCGGGTCGGGCCGGCCTTCGGTGATCGAAAGGACAATGTTCTTGTCGGCACTCGCGATGAGATTTTCTTGATCGCCGGTCGCAACATTCAGCACGATGTTGCCAGTGGGATCGAGCGAAGCGATCGGTGGAACGGAGATTGGCTGACTCGAAAGCCCGCTGCTATCGAACCCCGTGCTCAAGAGATCTTGGAAGAGGCTTACGCTCCACCTCGATGGATCTTGGCTACTGAGATCGATGCGCCACATCGTTCCATCCGCGTCGCCAATGAAGACTTTCTGCGCGACCGTACCCACGTCCGACGGGTAAACGATCGGCACACCGGTCATCGGCGAATCGAACGGTGAGTCGATGACCTTTTTCTGATTCTGCAGTGCCATGGGCGCGTCGGTGAGGCGTGAGAAGTGCCGGATGATTTCGCCCGTGTCGGCGCGGACAATGGTGACGCTTCGGCCTGCCACGGGCGCCGCGCATGTCGTGCCCCATTGGCGCACTGCGGTGCGTCGTGGGTAGTTCGCCGAGTCGGACAAATCCTGCGATGGGTTTGAAATGATGCGCGGGCACGTGGTGGTCTTGGTGGGTGGTCCGTCGGAGCCACCAGGCAGAATCGCAACACCAATCTCGCGTGGGTTGGTGCCGCCGTCCGGATCGAAGTAGAGCGTCGTGACGGCCGGCGTTCCCGATTGGTGACCAAAGAGCGCGACGAAGTTTTTGTTATCGGGGGCGCTCGTGCGGATCGTGGGCAACAAGGTTTCGCCCGCGGCCTTTGGTGCGTCGGTGAGCTGCCAGAGGAAGTGCGGGCCTCGCTTTGCCGATCCCGCGTTTGCGTCGGCGGCGAACGACACGTCGGCCAGTGAGCCGCGGCTAGGCGGCTCGTATTGGCTAGTGCAATCGTTGTTGCTGCAGTCGACGTCAGTCACGTTGAGCGCGTAGTAGCCAGGGCCGTTCGAACCCATGCCTGCAACGAGCGTGGTGTGCCACTGATTGCCTAAGTACATGTCCGATTGCTTGCGCTCCCAGACGATGTCTTTGACGATGGGCGAGCCATCGAGAAGGATCTGCTGGCCCATGGGGTAGTTCGACGCGAGGCTCGAGAGGACCGCGGGTGGAACGAACGACCAGAGTTCGTGCTTGCCGCTCGGCGGCGCCTCTTGAAGCGCTTTGAATGCGTGCAGAATACCGTCCGTCGTTGCAACGAAGAGCGCACTTGGGCGCGCTTTGCGGCCGGTCGCGAAGACTTGGTAACCCTCGTCGCGCGAGAGCGCGATGGGTGGCGATACGGCAACGGGGTTTGAGCGAAAGACCGCGCCGAGCGCGGCGCATTCGGGCACGCAAACATCGCCCGGAGTCACCGCGTTGCAATCGGAGTCCTGATTGCACGACGTCGACGAATTGATCGCGCACTTGTTGCCCGAACCGAGTGACGGGCAGCGCACGTTCCACGTGTTGTATCCGCCGGCGCTCATCGCCGCTCCCGTTGCTGATGCAAAGCCCCAAATGACTTTCGCGCAATCATCTTTCAACAGGGCAGGGATCGTATTTCCGTTCATGTCGACCGACCGCTTGCAGGTCGAATCGTCAATCATCATCGCGTCCGGCGTCATGGGGATGGTGCCGTCGTTGAGCCGACTGATTTCGGTCCCCAGATATGCATCGATGCCGTCGGCAGGCGGAGAAGTCGTCACGAACGGGCGCATCGTTCGGCTCGAATCCGTGGCAGTGCCGTTGAGGGAATCGCCCTGCATGGTGATGAAGCGGCGTGCGCCGTCGTACGACTGCTGGGCCACGTTCTGGTCGAATGCGTCACCGAGCGATGCCTGGGGTGTCTGGCTCACCATCGTGATGCCGTTGCAGGTCATTCGCGTTCGATCAATTTGACCTGACCATGGCTTGATGGGACTCGGCACGAAAGAGGCTGTGAAGCTTGCAGCGATGTTCGTTGTCGTGCCGCTTCCGTCCGTCTTTGTCGTCGTAGAGACGGCCGAATATGCTGGAACGGTACGCGTGCTCGCGGTTCTCGTAATCTCCGCAAGTACGCGAGCGAAAGCTTCGGCGAGATCTCTCTGCGATTCGGCGAAGAACGGTGGCGCCGTTCCATTCGATCCGAAATAGGCAATCTCGTTGAGCTGGCAGCACGCGTCGGCAGCGCTGCCAATGGGCGGCGGAGTCGCGTGGCAATAGTCGGACATCACTTTGCTGTTGCCGCTAAAGCCTCCTGCGGTGCCCGAGTAAAACCACGAGGAGCAATTGTTGTTCGGTGCAACCTGGAAGTTGGCAGGGAAGCCATCCCCCGTCGGACCGTTCGTCCCGTTGACCGAAAAGCCAATCACGAAGGTGCGAACGCGATGATGCCCCGTTCCGAGATAAAGCGAATTCGCGATATCCCACGCGATCGATTGCTGTGTGCCAGCAGGCGTGTTGGTTGAACTTGGATAAGGACACTGCCCTGCGGGTCCTTCGCAGCTCGGACGCATGTTGAGGTTCGGCGCGCCGTCGGTGAGGAGGATGATGTACTGATCGCGGCATCCGCCAGTGACGTAAGGGTCAGATTGCTCGGGGCCTTTCGGATTTTCCCAGAGGTAGTCGCGCGCATCATCCATCATGGCGTCGATGGGCGTTGCGCCGTAGGGTCGAGTTGCAACGATGACCTGTTGGATCTGGTCATTCGTGCGCTCGATATCGTTCAGCGTGCCGAGTGGATCCGCGAACGGAACCAAACGACCCTCCCATGGTGGGGCGCCCCAATTGCGTGCACCCACCTCGAAGGGTGTGTTGGTTGCGCAGCCGGCTGGGCGGCCCTCCGCGGGATAGTTGGCCCACCCGTAGGTGAGGGATGGATGTAGGCTTGGGTAGGGGAACGGCGTCGAGCGAAGGTAGCTCCACATCCCGAGGAATGGTCCTGCCGGTGGTGGGGTCACCGTCGTCGCGGTGGGCATGACTTGGTTCACGCCGGTGCCCGGATCGACATCGTTGTCGAACGTCATCATCGCAAAGCGCACGTAATCGCGAGCCGCGTCGAGCTGGCCGTCACTTGCTTGAAGGAAGTCGCACGTGTTCGTGGTGGAATCCGGGATGGCTGCGCCGCCAGCCGCGCCCGGATAGTAACTTTGGATGTCGGTCCATTTGAGTTTGCGCAGGGCGTCCGAGGGGAAGCCATCCGCAGTCGCTCCAGCAGGCAGATCCATGCTCGATTGGTTGGTGGGCCCAACGCCGAAGCCGCCGCCGCCCGGCAGGCGCCATGGACCCATGGCGCATGCATTGACGAGGGTGTTTCCTGTGAGCGGGCGGTGGTACGGAAGGAAGTAGTCCGCATCGTAAGGCTTCTGCCCGGCGATGCGATACTCGTTGACCAGGGCGCCACCCGTCGAGCGATCCATCTTTCCGCAACTAAAAAATGGTTGCATATTGCCCGTAAGCGCCTGGACGAGGATGCCCCAGCGATTCGGACTCGATGCAACCCCTGGGTTGCATGCATTTTCGACGTTGTCGGACGGAAGCGTGCCGTCCGACATGCGCTCCATCGAACCCGAGTTGTCGACGAGCAGAAGGACGTTCGGCAGCGCCTTGCTCGTCGTGACGTTCGTCTGAGCCTGCGCCGTATGCGAACCAAGAAGCGATGCGAGCAGCACTCCTGCTGCGGTGGAGAACGTGACCCGTGCTCGCATTCGCGTGAAATGCATGGATAACCTTATTGGTTGAGGGGACCGACGATGAAGCGTCCGCGTCCGACTTGCATGGAGTCGCCAACGTACGTACCCGGGGCGGCTGTGGTGCCCCCGACGCGCACGAGGCCGTAGGTGCTCACCGACAACATGGCGAACTTGAGTCGCAGATTGACATCGTAACCTGGTGGTGGCGGCGCCTGCGTGGGGTTCGTGAGCTCGATGATGAAGTCGCCTCCGAGGGTGGGGTCTCCGTTGGCGCTCAGAGTCCCATTCCCGAACGACTGCGACGTGAACATGTCTTTGTTGCCCCCCCAACTGAGCTTCAAGTCATTGGGCGTGATCCTGACGCATGATTTGGCGCGGGCGCTGCCCGTCACGCCTGCCAGGTTTTTCTGCGCGGAGAGGCAGTTGTTCTGCGCTGCGTTCGTATCCGTCGGCGGGGGGGGGTTGAGCATCTGCACGTTGACGATGTTGTCGGCGTTCGCAGACGTGACGTAATCGGCAGCCGCAACCGCCGCGAACTCGGCCGCGTGCTGAGCCTGCAATGCACGGCGAAAGTTGCTTGCTGCGCGGATGTCCGAGGTGGTCGTCGACATTGCATACACGGCCATGACCGCGAGCAAGCCAAGCGTGGTGACAACGACGAACATGACGGCACCTGCACTCGCGCGGCGTGCCTGTGCGCGATGCTTGGCAGCGTCGAGTTCATGGGGACATTGGCGGTCGGTGTTCATCGTCTCGCGCCTCCTAGTAAATCATTCGAGCCTGGTTGATCAGCGCGACTTCGGAGGCGAGCGTGCGCACTCGTGCGAAGCGCGTGCACGCGCCGGCGCTGCCGGCGTTTTCGTCGATGCAGTAGCGGTAGAGAAAGCCGGTCGCAGGTCCCGGCATGTCGGCCTCTCGATCAGGCAACGCCGCGCGCGCCGCGAGACGAAAGCGCACCGAGCGGATGCGCTGCGGTCCGGGCATGTTGGGGAGCGAAGTTGCGACGTTGGCGCTTGCCCACGCTGGATTGTTCACGATGTCTGGGAAGTCGAAGCCCATAAGCTGTGGGTTCGCAGGTGGCTGCCCTTGATCGACGGTGAGCGCGAAGGCCATGTCGACGACGTACTCCGCGATGAGCTCGGGGTTACCTACGGGCTGCCCAGTCACTGCGTCGATGTACTGGCGAAAGAGATCGTACTTTGCATTCGCGTCTTGTGGCGGATCGAGGCGCATATTTTGGACACGCTGGATGCTCCAGCGCACGGTCTGCACCGGCGCGATCTGAAGCTGCTCGAAGCCTTGGACGCCGCCTATCTGACCGGTGTCGGCCGCCGAGAGCACGGCGTCTGCGATGTTTCCCGCGGTTGGAGCAGCGAACTCAACGAACGCCGCTGCCCCGTTCATGCCCGCGGCGCACACGACGACGAAGTGCGTGCGTCCGCTCGAGTCGGTGACGCGCGCAGCGAAGTTCGCCGCGGCGACGGAGTTCGTTGTGTTGACGGGTACGAAGATCGACTGGATGATTGCGGCCTGGTTGGTGGCCGGTGTGATGCCATCCGGCTGGAGCAGCATGCGAAGAACCGTTGGATCGTCGCCGTTCAAGGTCATGGCCTGCACACCGCATCCCGCAATGGGAAGACCGATCGTGCCGAGGTACTGGTCGTTCGATGTGAAGTTGCCCGTGATGTCGATCGCCTGCGGGTTCAGGTTGTTGGTGCCGGAAAGCGGCAGCGGCGTTGCCATCGCGGGATCGCCGTTCGGGTAGAGGCGCAGACTCGCGAGGTTGTTTAGCCCCGGGTAGCGCGAGCCGCTGTTGGCGGCTGGATCCGATGCGTTGGCCATGCGTGCGATCATCGGATCGAGCCTGATGTTGCCCGTGCTCATGAAGCTCGCGCGCGAGAGATCGTTGGAGAGCCGCTGGGCCGCGATGCGCAGGGATTCTTCCGCCGACGTCGTGCGGATCTGCTCGTAGAACGTTCGTGTGGCCGTTCGCGCGAGCGCCACGACCGCCATGGTGACGATGAGACCCGCAACGAGCGACACCATGAGCTCGGGGAGCGTGAAGCCACGGCATGCGGTGCGACGTCGATCATGCGCGCGCATCATGTCGCGTTCCTCCGGATCACCGTGGCTGTGTAGAGGAAGTGGTATTGCGTGCTTGTTGTAGTGTTCGCGGGCGGCTGGCACCCTGTCGGCGGCGCCTGCTCGTTGCGCGGCCAGAAGACCCGGACTTCGGCGCGAATGGGGCTTGTTGCGTTTGCGAGGGCCTGTGCGTTGTTCGGGTTCAAAAAATCGAGTCGGTAGTTCACGCAGAAGAACGTGGCGGGATCGCCTTGAGGGATTTCGCGACCGAGGATGTCAAACGCGTTGCTTGTCCCGAACGTGCCGGGCGCAGCAGGTAGCGGCTGCAACCAATTTGCGTCCGCCTGGAGCGGCGACGTTAAGATGGCCGCATCCTTTAGGAACTGTGTGTTCTGAATGTTGCCCACGTTGTTGAACGCATCCGGCGTTGTCCACGCCATCGAGTCGCGCCGCAACCGCGCCTGCCACTCCGCGGCGATCTGCGTGGCCATGTCGAAGCGCCGCGCATCGGCGTTGCCCTGGATGGACACGCGCAACATGCTGATGACGCCGGCCGCGCCAATCGCGAACAGCGTCATCGAGACGAGCACTTCGACGGCCGTAAAGCCCTTTGCTGATCGCGTTCGCTTCATCATGGGCCTGGACTCGCCGTTGCTGCGGGTTGCGATCTGATCCGGGTGGCGCCCGCGGAGGTCATGATGACGTCACGCGTGAGACCGACGGGGCCCGCGCTTCCATGGGGATTGCGCGTAACCGAGAACGTGAGATCTCCATTGAAAGGTGGCGCGAGGGTGAGCGCGTTGGCTGCTGCAAGCGGGGATGCGTCTGTGGTCACGTACGTACGACCACCGGGCGTGAAACAGATGGCCGCGGCGTTTATCCCGGTGACGCCGTTCACGTTGAGCGAGGTTTGAAGTCCAGCGGTGACAACGAGCGAGCCCGCCGCGCCGTTGATGTTTTCGCCTCCGCGGATTGGGTTGGTTGGGGCCCCAGGGAAGGGGGCTCCAACCCCAGCCCAAGCTCCTTGCATTCTGCACGAACTTTGTGGGCGGCCCGTCCCGTCGAGCGACTCGTAGACCAACACGGTGCCGCGGTCGTCCGTGCCGCTCGTGGTGATCGTCACGAGCTGGGCTGCACCGCGTCCCATGGCTTGCGTGCGTGCGCCGTGAATCAACTCGGCGAAGGCGTTGGCCTCACGGAAGGCGAGCCGATCTTCCCGAGCCACGGCCATGCTGGGAACGGCGAGCATGGCGACGATCGCGATGAGGACGACGACGACCATCAACTCGACCAGCGTGAAGCCCGCTTCGGCTTCTGCGCGCCGGCGACCACGACTTTCTACGCCGAGCTCTCGCATCGTTGGGCATGAAGCAAGCTCTACGCCATGCAGTTTTCGCACTATTTTCAGGCCTTTTTAGCGCTCAGATCACGAACCCTTTTTGCGAGTTAATGAAAAAAATGCAGGGATTAAAACGGTGGGGGTGAGGGCGGGCTCCTTCAGATCCGAATCGAGAGTGGCAGTGTCATGAGCTCGTGGACGATCATGTCCGTTGGCTCGCCTTTCATGACGCTCTGAGCGAGCGCGCGGAAGATCGGTGCACGCACGCCGCGAACTTCGGCCCAATCGGCGACGCGCGGGATGAGATCGAGTGCTTCGATGTGCAGCCCACCTGCGTTGATGGCATCGTCGCGCGAGAGCCCTCTGCCGAGAGCGGCGCCGACGAGGATCTCGGGGCGCTCCGACTGGGCAATCGAGGCGAGCATGTCTCCATAGCCCGCGAGTCCGAGGAGCGTCGTATCTTTGCCGCAGGCCACCGCCGCAATACGCGACGCCTCATCGATCGACCGCGTGATGAATGCAGCGATGAGGCCCGCGCTCATCTGAAGGGCCTGGGCATAGCCGACGGCGAGCGTGAGACATCCGGCGAGAGCGCTCGCCCATTCGAGGCCGCGCAAATCAAGTGTAGAATACACGCGAAGCATCGAGGAGCTGAATGCAGCCATCACCGCCTCGTTGACCTCCGGGAAGCGCGAGCCGGTGACGAGCACCGACGGGCGCCCGTCCATAAGATCGTGCGCGAGCGCTGGTCCGCCGAGCGCGCCCGTACGTTTCACGGGCGTCTCGTGCCGGATGATGTCGGAGATCGTCTCGAGGTTCTCGCCTTCGAGGCCGCGCACGCCATGCATCACGTAGTGGCTGCCGTCGACGTAGTCGCCGAGAACGCGCGCCACGGAGCGACACACCGACGACGGTGCAGCGATGACGATGAGGCGCGCGTGACGCGCAGCTTCCGCCACCGTGCGGACGACACGAATGCCACGCGACGCCGATTCGCCGAGATCACGACGCGACTGCACGACGACGTCGCTGCCCGCGCGCGCTGCCGCGGCGGCGAGTGCCAAACCCCACGCTCCACCACCGATGATCGCGACTCTCCGCATGGGAACCATGGAGATACCAGCTCGCGCGAGGACACTGAAGGACTGTCTGCTACGCTCACGGCATGGCTGCGCGCGTCACCAAGCCCGCCACGTATGCGGACATCGAGAACCTGCCACCGAACGTCGTTGGTGAGATTCTCTATGGAGTTCTTTATGTGAATCCTCGACCTGCCATAAGGCATGCTCGTGCATCCACCACGTTGGGTGAAGAGATCGGACCTCCTTTCAACCGCGGCAAAGGGGGCCCCGGCGGGTGGATCATCCTCGACGAACCCGAGTTGCATTTGGGTCACGATGTGGTCGTGCCCGACTTGGGGGGATGGCGCCGAGAGCGCATGCCCGAACTCCCCGACACGGCGTTCATCACGCTCGCGCCGGATTGGGTGTGTGAGACTCTGTCGCCGTCGACGGCGGCCATCGACCGCGGCGAAAAGATGCCCATTTACGCGCGCGAGAAAGTCGGGCACGTGTGGCTCATCGATCCGATCGTGAGAACACTCGAAGTGTTCCGGCTCGACGGCGATAGCTTCCGGCTCGTCGGCACGTGGCACGATGACGCGCGCGTCCGCGCCGAACCATTCGACGCCATCGAGCTAGAACTGGGCGCCCTCTGGGCTCGGTAGTTGGACCGCTTTCGATTTGCCGCGATCTCATCGTTGGGGCCTGCGGTGCGGTCCTCAAAGCCACGCAAGGCTGTTCCGGTCCGCTCCTCGGCCCCGCCTCGATCTCGCGTCAACTTGAAAGCGGTCCGGGGCATGTGTGTATTCTTCAGGTATGCGAACGGTCAGCGTCGAAGAAGTGCTCTCCGTCATCCAAGGGCACGTGCACGAGGCGCCAGGTGGTGTCCTTGCCTTTGACGGGGACGGCACGCTCTGGTCGGGCGATATCGGTAATGACTTCTTCTTCGCTCTGCTAGAGAGCGAAAAACTCGAGCCTCTGGCTCACGAAGCGCTCACCGCCGAAGCCCGTGCACAATGCATTGATGTGAGCGGCACCGCCGTCGAGATCGCGCGACGCATCTACGACGCGTACCTCGCCGATCGATTTCCCGAGGAGCGCATCTGCGAAATCATGACCTGGGCGTGCGCGGGCTGGACCAGAGACAGGCTCGACGCGTTCGCCGCTGGCGTCATGGCAAGGCTTTCGCTCGACGATCGCTTTCATCGCGAGGCTCACCGCGTCTTGACGTGGGCACGCGAGCACGGCGTTGCCGTTTATCTCGTTAGTGCGTCACCACGCGCAATTGTCGAGCAAGCTGCGCGCCTGGTCGGCATCGATCGCGATCGCGTGATCGCTGCTACCGAACATCGGGGCGACGATGATGTCGTTCGGTCCGAGGTCCGCCGGCCGATTCCATATGGACGAGGGAAGGTCACGCGACTGCGAGAAAAGCTAGGTGCACGCACGCTCTACGCGGCCTTTGGCGACAACGTTTTCGATATCCCCATGCTCTGCGAGGCACGCCTCGCCGTTGCCGTTCACCCGAAGCCGTTGCTCATCGAACGCGCCGCGGAGGTGCCCGGCATCGTCGTGCTCGCGCGCGGAGATGACTCGTTCACGCAGACGTGATCGTTGACGGCGACGGCGACGGCGGCGATAAAAGAATCGCAAATGGATTTCGACCTAACCGAAGAGCAGAGGCTCGTGCGCGATGCAGCGCGCGCTTTCGCAGAGCGCGAGATCGCGCCGAAGGCCGCCGAGATCGACAAATCATCCCGCTGGCCAGGCGAAGTCATCGCAAGGATGGCGGACCTCGGCTTCCTCGGCATGGCGATCCCCGAGGAGTACGGGGGCGCCGGCATGGACACGCTCTCGTACGCGCTCGTCATGGAGGAGATCAGCGCTGCGTGCGCTTCCTGCGGCGTCATCATGAGCGTGAACAATTCGCTCTTTTGCGATCCCGTTTACAAGTTCGGCACGCCCGAGCAAAAGAAGGACGTTCTTACGCCGGTTGCGCAAGGCAGAAAACTCGGTTGTTTCGGTCTGACCGAGCCCATGAGCGGCTCGGACGCGCAGACCATGGCGACCGGTGCGGAGAAGGTTTCAGGCGGCTGGGTGATCAACGGCGCGAAGAATTGGATCACGAATGGCCCGCATGCAGACTACATCCTTGTCTTTGCCGTCACCGATCGCGCGGGCCCGAAGATCAAACACACCGCGTTCCTGGTGCCGAAGGGCACACCCGGTTACACGCAGGCGTCGCCGGATCACAAGCTCGGTATCCACGCGGCGCATTCCTGCACCGTGTTCTTCGAGAACTGCAAAGTGCCGGATGGTGCGGTCATCGGCAAGGTCGGTGAAGGCTTCAAGGTTGCGATGGCCACGCTCGACGGCGGTCGCATCGGCATTGCCGCGCAGGCGCTCGGCATCGCGAAAGCGGCTCTCGACACGAGCGTCGCGTATGCCAAAGAGAGAAAAAGCTTTGGTGTGCCCATCGCACAGCATCAGGCCATCCAGTTCATGCTGAGCGACATGGCTGTGGAGCTCGACGCTGCGCGCCTTCTCACGTGGCGCGCCGCAGCCATGAAAGACGCAGGCACGCGGCACACCATGCAGAGCGCCGAGGCGAAACTTTATGCGAGTGAGATGGCCACGCGCGTGGCGCACAAGGCCATCCAGATCCACGGAGGCTACGGCTACTCGCAAGAGTTCCCAGTCGAGCGCCACTACCGCGATGCGCGCATCACGGAAATCTACGAGGGGACGAGTGAAATCCAACGCATCGTGATCGCGGCGAGCCTGCTCAAGTGAGGTTCCAAGTGAAATGCGCTTCCTCGCTTGCGATCTGCATTGCTGTATTCTGCATGAATATGATGGCGTGCGGAACGTCCGCGGCTGGCGAGCCTCCACCTCGAACGCCCAAGGCTGCTCCGCCTGCGCCCGCTCCCCCGCTCGCGTTGCAGTCGGAGCTCGAGGTGGAACAAAAGTTCGGATCGATCGACGAGCGAGCGGTCGATCGGATGTTTCTCACGCTGCAAAACAAGATCGAGGAGTGCTACGCGCAAGGGCGCGAGCGCGTTTCCTACCTCGCGGGCGATGCGAAGGTTTTTCTTCGTATCGATCGGAGCGGCAACGTTCGCTACGCGTACTTCGAGGAGTCGACACTCGGCGATCGCGAGAGCGAACAATGCATTCTCGATGTGTTCGCTAGAGCAGAGTGGCCGAAGCCCCAAGGCGGTGAAGCCAAAGTGCATCACGGCTTCGGTTGGGGCCCCGGTGACGAGCGTGCGCCGGCGTCGTGGAAATCCGAAAAAGTCATTTCCGCACTCGATGGCGCTGCGTCCATCCGCAAGCGTGTGGATGCGTGCAAGGCCGGTGTCAAGGGCAGCTTCAACGTGACCGCGTACGTCATTCCGAACGCGAACGGAAACGTGGCTGCGAGCGGCGGAGAGTTCCAGACGCTCGGCATTGGCGCATCAACGAAAGAGGCAGCACAGAAGGCCGACTGCATCGTCGATGCGCTGAAAGATCTCAAGCTCCCAAGCCCTGGCAGTTATGCGGCGAAGGTTTCCTTCGTGCTCTGAGAGCATGTTTACCAGCCTGCTGCGCGGACCGATGCGTCGGTTGGGCGCTGCGGTACCTGCGCACGTAGACAACCTACGCTTACGCGGGCTCCTCGCGCCCGCCCTAGCCCGGATCATTCACGACGCGATTTCTGCAGACGACCGAGACCGCAGCGAAAAGGGCGCACGCCGTATCGCAGGACCGAGGCGTACTGTACGTACGCCGCAGGTCCGACAAAAGCCGTACGTCCTTTGCAGC
>WQYX01000035.1 GCA_009781005.1 Polyangiaceae bacterium
GCGCGCGATTTGGCCATTCGTTGGGATGAGAGCAATCCCAAAATTGGGATTGATCCGGATGTCTGCGTGCTCCGCCCCGCGCCGCCTCTGGAAAATGGAGATTTGCGCAGCGTTCGCACGTGGGTACCAGGTCATAAGGCGCCGATTTTTGCCGCTGAAGTGGTGAGCAATACGAATCCGCGCAAGGACTATGAGATGGCGCCTGAGAAGTACGCGGCGAGCGGAACAGGGGAATTGTGCATCTTCGATCCGATGCTTGCGGGCCCCAAAAGCCACGGCGGGCCATATCGACTCCAGCTTTGGCGCCGCGGCGAAAACGGGGAATTCAGGCGAGTTTATGCGGGCAGCGGTCCGGTCTATTCCCCTGCGCTCAATGGCTATCTTGTGCCTATCGAGAAAGGCCGCAAGTTGCGAATTGCCGACGACGAGGCAGGCCTTCACTTGTGGCCCACCGCGGAAGAAGCCGCGCGCGCCGCGGAAGAAGCCGCGCGCGCCGCGGAAGAAGCCGCACGCCTGGCCGAAGCGCAGGAGCGCGCAGCGAAAGAAGAGGCGCTCGTGCGCATCGCGTTGCTCGAAGCAGCTCTTCACAAAGCCACGAAGGGGCGAGACTGACGCGAGCGGACGCCAAACATCGGTAGCGATGATTTTCCTCAGCGGATTCGAGCCGATCGCGCTGGACGAGGCGGTAGAGATCTCTCCGCGGAGTCGAAGATGGAAGGCGATCTCGCCGAGATCGCGACCATGCTTGATTGCGAGCCGCCGGTCCTGAAGTGGGCTGCGTCCCTTGCCCGAACGCTCGACTGGGGGCCGCTTCGAACACGGCTCCTCCGCGGATCGTCGCTCGCGAAGGCACCGTGGCACGAGGACGTCGCAAAGGTGGTCGCGGCGCAGTCGCCGGAAGAGCGGACTCTGCTCGCGACCCTCGCAGCTTGCGACGCGCCGTTCGCGTGGGACGTCCTCGAGGCCGTCATTCCCGACGTCTCCATCGACGGGATCTGTCGGCTCGAAGATGCGCGCCTGCTCCGCCGAAGCGAGAGCGCAGGTGTCGTCGCGTTCGTGGTTCCGTACGCCATGCGCGCGCACTTGCAGGAAGAGCGCTCCGCCGCGGCGGAGCGCTGGCTCGACGCATGGGTGGCACGCGCCGAGGTCCTCCATCGAGCAGGCTACGGCCCGAGCGCGCGCGTGACGTTGGCCGAACTCCGCATCGCGGTGCCACTCGCCGCGCGCGCACTCTTCAGCGACGCGACCGCGGAGCGAGGTCTTTCGCTCTGGATCGCGACCTCGGACGCGACGTTCTTCGGCGACGCGATCGCGTTCGATGCGCCGGCGTTTTCACGAGCGGTTGCCGTTGCCGATGCTGCGGACGTGATCGAGCCACGCGTCCATGCGCGTCTCGTGGCAAGTCGCGCGCTGCTCGAACGAGGCGATCCGAAGGACGCGGGCTCATTCTCTCGAACGGCGAGACGCACGATCTCACGCGACATGGCCCGGTCCGGCGCATCCTTTGGGCGCTCGCACGGCTGCACCAAGATCGCCCGGGCGCAGCGACGAGCACGCTCGACGTGATCGAGGCGGGCTGGGCGGGCGAAAAGATCCGGCACGAAGCGGCGACATTGCGCGTGTACACGACGATCCGCCGCCTCCGCAGCTTCCTCGGCGACGCACTCGTCACGCGCGACGACGGATATCTATTCGATCCCGAGGTCGCGGTTCGCGTCGAGTGATGGGATCTACCCACCGTCGACATCGGCATCGCCACCATCAGCATCATCAATGCCGGTTGCACATCGCCCATCCATGCAAGAGGCCCCCTCGCTCGTCCGGCAATCCGCATCTACTTGACAGGTTGCAAAGTCATCGCTCGATTCCGAAGGCGGGGGTTGGATCGATCCGCAGGTGCCTTCGTCGCACGTGAATGCAACCGGGCAGTCGGCGTCGACGGTACAGGACTCCATGCATGTTCCGACGCCATCCTGGTCAATTCGGCACCGTGCTTCGGTTCGGCAATCGAGATCGCGGATGCACAAACCACCCAACGACATAGGCGTAGGCTCAGACAGCGCATAGGTGCTGCTGCCACCAGACTTGTAATTGCACTTGCACTTGTCGTGATCGAACCGTGCGTGGTCCTCACGCGTCCTGCCGCCTCTTGGCGACCGAGGCCGATCCGACCGCGTATCCCATCCACTGGCGTGGAATCGAACCTCCGCTGACCGACGGTGCCATGGGCAGCCCCCTGCTCGTGCCGTTCGTGCACGAAGCGCTCGCGGGGCGCGGACCGTGCGTCGCCGACGTCATCGCGGCCCACTCCGTGGCACTCGCGGCGGACAGCATGCTCGACGAGCCGACTGCGCTTCGCGCTCATTCCGCGCCGTCGTCCGGGGCGGACGGATTGAGACCGTCGCACGGGGTATTCCACTCCGCGTTATGCGGGCAGGGAAATAGCGTGGTGTCCGCGTGACGGATCGAGACCGCCACGCGGGGGCCGTTGTGACGCACGCGCGCCCAGCACTTCATGTCGCCCGAGACGAGCGTGGCACAGTCGACGGCGTCGGCGCCGAGCGCGCGGAGGTACCAGGCGGTGCTACCGAAGACGTCGAAGACGGGCGCCGAGAGCGCGACGCGTTCGGCCTTTGGTTCGAAGGGCGGAGTCGGCGTTGCGCAGTCCTCGTGCGGTCCAATTCGAGCTTCGGAGTCCTCGGAACGACGTGCCCAATGAAAAAGCTCACCGCTCTCGGTGATCGCGTAGCCGTCGGTTGCGCCGAGCACCATGCGCGCGACTTTCGGCGGAAGACCCGCGACCGCTGCTGAGCGCCAGGGCTGTTTCGGCGCGCAGAGGTTACGTTCCCAGCACCGTACGGCACCCGAGGCGAGCATCGCGCAGCCGCCCTCGTCGAAGCTGCCCTGATAGACGCGGCGTTCCGATTCGCGATCGGAGTAGCGATCGCGCTGATAGAGTGCCAGCGTTTGCGCCGGATCCGCGCCACCGAGGCCGGGGACCGCCTCGAGCAGGCGTTCGAACGTGCGGCGAGCATCGTAACTCGGCTCGACAAGTGGGCCCATGGCCATCTGTCCGCTTATGCGAGAGCCGCCGCAGCGAACATGGCTCTTGCCGCGGAGCTCGCACACGTCGTTCGAAGTCCCCAGCGATCGCGAGCACAAGATCGCGCCCGCACGCGTTCGGACGCAGAGCGTGAGCCACGGCATCATCGCGATGTCGATAACATCATGAAGGTTGGGCACGGCGGCAGGGTGCGGGAGCACGGCCACTTCGACATTCTCGTTAAAGCCAAAGAGCGGTTCGCTCCAGCACCAGACGTCGCCGGTTTTCGTGAGCGCGCACGTCGCATCATCGCTCTCGGCGAGGCGCTCAATGGGCGGCAGCTTCTTTACCGCCTCGATGCGTAGTGGCGTCTGCAAGACTTCCGGATCATCGTCATCATCGCTTTTTGGCGGCACAACCGTGATCGATCCGTCGGCGAGGAGCAGATACGGCGCCGCCTCCACGCTCCTCACATTCCGCGCTACCTCGCGAAGAGAATGTCGACGTTTGCCAATCCAGTCTTCGATGTCATGGCAAAACGCGACGCCGTCGCTGCGAAGCCAACAGTGCCGCCGCTTTGCCGCTTCAACGAGCCCGGCCATCCGTGGTTCGGGACTGCGCGGACTGCGGATCACTTTACGCCCGTCGGGCCAAAAGCATTCGACCGCGTGCCCGTCGTTGACGCAGAGCCCGCTTTCATATCCAAAGAGCCTTCGCTGAGGAGGCGACGGTGCCTCGACGCTCTCGTCCGCCTCTATTTCCACGCCCGGCGATGGCAGCGACGGTTTCCGACAAGCGCCGAAGAGTCCGAAGAGAACGAGTGCGATGAGCGAAACGTGCCGCATCGAATACTCCGCGCGTCACGAAATCCAACGCATCTCGTCTTTGGTCACTGTCCAGCCGTCCGCTTTGCGCTCAAGATAGTAGTCGTTTCCCGAAGCCGACATGCTCGCCTCGTTGTAGCCACCGCTCACGACCGGGTGGTTTGCATCCACCCAGCGGATTGCGTCGACGCGAAGAATGATCCCTGGGCCACCGTTCGATTTGTCGCGAACGTTGCAAGCGTTGCATGAGACATCGTCGCAGGCGCTCACGGGTTTGACCGGGATCTTGTTGCCGTTGAAGCGTGCGAGGAACGCAGGCGGCGGATCGGCGTTGCCTGGGAATTTGATGCAAAATACACGCGAGCTCTGCTGAAGCATCGACGCGTTGTGGTGGAACATGTACCGGAGCGCGCTCTCGTAGACGTTTTCTTCGTCCGCCGGTGTGATGCCGGGCGGCGCGACGCTCGTAGCAGGCGCGGGCGGCGCGAGCCCAAACGATGTCATGCCGAGCGGCGCCTTCGACGTCGCGCTGGCCGAAGACGAGGCGGCGAGTTCCACGGTTCCCGCGTCTGCACTCGCAACGTTCGCGCTGGCTGCCGGAGTTGGATTGGAAGACGGCGACGACGACCCGCGCGTGCATCCGAAGAGCATCACCACAATCCCGAAGAGCCAATATGTGCGCATTCCCCCACTACGCGCGGCAACCCGCCAAAGTTCTAGAAAGAAAGCGATGGCGCCGGATCAATCCACCTTGTGGCAGCCGCCGCAGCCGAAGCCCTTGTGCGTGGCCGGATCATAGGGCTTCTCGTTCATGACTGCGGCCATCGCGGGCGTGACCTTTTCGCTCATGAACTTGGTCACGGCGGGCTTTGCAGCCTTCAGCTTTTCGAAGCCACCGCCAGAGAGTGTGAGCGGGCGCAGGAACATGTGTGGATCCTGCTTCTTGTCGCCATGACAGGACTTGCAGCCGAAGTCGGCGTACTTCTGGGCATCCTCTTCCTGGAAGACTTTCTTCATGGCAGGCGTGACCACGGTCTTCATGTGATCGAGCCTCTGCTCCTTGGTCATGGTGGAATAGAGGGCGGTGGCCGGCGCAGCCGGTTCTGCGGGCGCGGGTGGCGTGGCCGGCTCCGGCGCGGCCGGACCGCAGGCGATGAGAGCAAGAGTGAGGGACGTGACGAGGCTCGAGATACGCATGCGGCAACTCTTTATCCGAGCACCGAGCTCAAGGCTAGGCATGTCGCTAGATTCTGGACCGATGCGGCGAGTTACGGCACCCGCCACCCCCAGCGGCCTTCATGCTGGTGCCGAACTGCAGCACCTCCACCTCGTAGTCCGTCCCGCATTCCTCCAGCATCCAGCGCGCCATGCGGCCACGCGACCAGGGGTGAGTGTAGAGGGTGATGGTGGCGCTCATGTTCGTCCTTTCCGATGGAGAGAGACGCACAATCTATACACTAAAATCGTTATACGTAGCTTTATGATACTCTGCGTATAACGCGTGACTCCCCTTCCCATCCTCACGCAGACGGCGTACGCGGAGCTCCTCGACCAGCTCACGGTGCTCGACGCGCAGCGCTCGATTGGACACGCACCGGGGACGTTCATCACGAAGACTATCCGCGAGCGAACGTACTTCTACTTTCAGTATTCGACGCCGGAGGGCGGCACCAAGCAGGCATACGTGGGACCCGCGCGGCCGGAGCTTGCAGCGCTCGTCCGACGATTCGCGAGGGAACGCGACGCGATCCGCGCCGACCGCGAGCGCATCCTCGCGCTGTCGGCGATGCTTCGCGCCGGTGGCGCCGCGACTACCGACGCTTCATCCGCACGCGTCATCGGCGCGCTCGCCAACGCCGGCGTGTTCAAACTCGGCGGCGTCCTGGTAGGGACACATGCGTTCCTCGTTCTCGGAAACGTACTCGGCGTGAGATGGACGGGCGGTCATGATCGCACCGACGACATCGATCCCGCGACGACGCGCACACTCGAGATCGCCGTACCGGAGCTCGAAGCGAACATTCCAAGTGCCCTCGAGAACCTCGGCATGGGGTTCCTTCCTGTCCCCGGATTCTCACCGAAACATCCGTCAACATCGTTCCACGTACGCCGGCGGGGTCTTCGCCTCGACCTCGTGACACCGGCGAAGACTGGGCGCAACGGGGTGGACGGCCCGATCCCCATCCCGCGCTTCAACGCCGCCGCCGCTCCCGTCCGCTACCTCGATTACGCCATCGAAGATGCCGCAACGGCCGCAGTGGTCAACGGCGGCGGCATCCTCGTCCGCGTCCCCGAGCCCGCTCGCTTCGCGATCCATAAGCTTCTCGTCGCGCAAGACCGCCCGGTCACGTTCCAGACGAAGTCGCGCAAGGATCTCGCGCAGGCGGCGGCACTCATCGAAGCTCTCGAGGAGCTCCGCCCGGGCGATCTCCCGATCGCGCTCGCGCACGCGAAGACGCGCGGACAGCGGTGGATTCGAGCGCTCAACGCCGCGCGAAAGCTCCTCGCACACCACTATCCCCACGCAGCAGCACTCCTCGCTTGATGCGCAATTACTTACCGAGGCCGAGCTCGCCAGCATGCGCCTTCGTCTTTTGGAGGAGGGCGGTGCGCTCGGCTTTGCGCTTGTCGATGAAGGTCACGAGCGTCGTCTCGAAGCGATCGAGCTCACCGCGGCAGGTTGCCTGCGTTTTGACGGCAAAGCCCTTTGCGTCCTGCAACGTGAATCTCCCGATCTCGATCTTCGCGTTGGCGGGTTTCCACACGCGTTGTGCGCAGGCGTTCCACGCGCCGTCGATCTTCTCGAGCTCGGTCCGCACGGTCTTCGCAGCGGGATCGAAGTTTCCGAGCATGCCGACTGCCGTGTAGTCGAGGAAGGGATCCTGCACCTCCTTCGGCCAACCGGATGACGGGCCCGTTCCCGCCTCGATCGGAGAGCCCTTCTCTCCGGCGGAATTGAAGGCATTGAGGTTGACGTCGTAGCGACCGCCGTCAAAGGTGACGAGGATCACCGAGTTGTCGTCGACCTCCCAAATGAGGCCGGGGGTGCCGGATGCGAGCGGTGGGGTGTCCGTGCGATCGACGATGACGTGATTGCCCATCGACTGTGCGTCCGAGTAGCCGCGCGTGCGAGCGCCATAGACGGCGAGCTTCTTGTGCTTGGCCTCCTCCTTTTCGTCCGTCGCCCAGTTCTGCCGGCCGAAAGCGGGACTCGAAGCGTTGCTCGGACCGAACGTGATCTTCGGAGGGAAACCGTCCTTGTCGTTCTTGACGTAGTGCACGAACATCGCCTTGTCGGCCTTCGCGTACGCTTCGGCGATCTTGTCGAGGCGGCTCGCGTCCTCAAGTTTGAACTCGGGAAAGCGCTTCATCACGCTCTGCGCTGCGAGCGCATCGGATTGGGCCTTCCACGGAGCCTCGGACTTCTTTGGCGCTCCGGCGATGGTTGCCGCGCCGAGCGGCGCCGCATCTCGGTCGTTCGTCACGCGCAGCTCGTCGGTCCCCACGAAGTAGGTGAGCAAACCTCCGGGCGAGAGGAACAAGCGCGGCTTATTGCTTGGATCCACGAGGCGATATCCGTCGAGTCCGCCCCGCGTCCGAACTTCTTCTTCGGTGAGTTCGATGACGTCGTTCGTCCCGTCGACCTTGAGTTTGGCCTTCGCGCCGGTGCGATCAAGCACGAAGCCGTGCCTGCCGTCGGCGGTCGAGAAGTGTCCGAGCTTCACCTGGCCCGTCGTTGATGCAGCGGTAGTATCGGCGGGGGGCGAAGTCGGATGCGTATCCGTTGGAGGCTTGCTGCCGCCGCAAGCGGCGATGCTGACGGTGACGAGGGCGAGAGCGAACGATGAGCGCATATGCATGTGGGTCGTGTTCTCCGCGTACGAGGCTACACAGGGCACGTTGGGTCCCACAACTTTAAAGTCGCTGCGCCCCTTTGGCGATCGCCGCCTCGGGTCCGGAATCTAGGGATAGTCCCTACAACGCAACGGAGTGAGTCTGAGTGAGCCACGGATTTCGGGCTCGACGCAAGTGGGGGCCGCCATCATTTCCTTGTCGGCAACTGCAGCATTGCGCAGCATAAGAGTACAAAGGCGCTGTTCTTTTTACTGAATCAAATTTCTATTTTAGACTCACTCTCCAGCAACGGAGCGGGCTCCAGATGGAGCTGCGCCCAGTGCCATGGAAATGGAACATCGATGAGACATGCGAGGATTGTAATGAGACTCAAATTTTTGAGTAATTTGATAGTGGTGCCCTGCCTTGCCGCATGCAGTGGCGACGGATTGTCGGGGATGGATGGACTTGGCGGGAACGACACGGACAGCCATTCGATCGGCAGCAGTCAGGCTACCCTCAGCACATCTGGCAATGCATTTACGCTCGATGTCAGTAGGACGGGCAGCGGCAACATCAGCGCTGGAACTACTCTTGGCTGCACGGCCTCCGGTTGCAGTCCCTGCACTGCCAGCTACGCCTCTGGTACCAGCGTGACTCTGACCGCCACACCGGTTGCAGGCTACACTTTCTCCGGATGGGGCGGTGATTGCGCCGCAGGCGGCGCTTCGCTTAAAGCCACCGTGACAATGAATGCAAATAAAACTTGCAGCGCGCGCTTCACCAGAAATACCCCACCCCCTGCGCAGTTCCGTGGCGTCAACATCACCGGCATGGAGATGGGTTATGAGTGGTACGACCGAACCACCGGCCCCGTCGCTGGTACGAGTTACCCGATTCTTAATACGCGCCTCATCGATTACTTTCTATCAAAAGGGATCTCTGCAGTCCGGCTGCTCTTCCAATGGGAAGCAATGCAGCCGAACCTTTACGACCCAATTCCCAACGTCGCCAACGCCCCCAACTATCTAACGTATTTCAGCAACTTGATACGCGTCGTCAATTACGCCACCAACGCCGGCATGCAAGTTGTCATCGAGCCGTGGCAAGCGAACTCCAGCAACGGGGTGGGCGGCGGGCGCTGGCGTGGCTGCGAGATTGGCTCGACAGCAACGTGTCCAACCTCGAATCTGAAGCCAGTTCCGGTTCCCATGGATGCATTCGCCGATTTCTGGAGCAAGATGGCCGCCCTCTTCAAGGGTTACCCTCGCGTTGCCTATGGGCTCGTCAATGAGCCAAACAGCCAATCGACAACGACCTGGTTCAAAGCCGCGCAGGCAGCCATTACCGCAATTCGTAATACTGGTTCCACGCAGCGCATCTTCGTGCCTGGCAACGGTTGGACGTCTGCGAGCGATTGGACCAGCACGGGGTACGACACGGACAAGCCGCAAGTGTCGAATGCCAATGGGTGGCTCAACGCGAATGGGTCCGGCAAACCGCTTTTCGACCCATTGAACAATATCGCGATCGAAGCGCACACTTATGTCGATTCGGATCAAAGCGGCGGCCATACCGACATCACCTCCGTGACGGCCGCGTGCGATCATGTCAAGGTGACGCTCGACTGGGCCGCCGCCCATGGATTGAAGGTTTACTTGGGTGAAATTGGCTTTTATGCCAATGCCTCCACCAAAGGATTCACCCCTGCCAATGCGTGGGCGGACTTTGTCGGCTATTTCAATTCCAACCCGGACACGTTTCTCGGTTACACGTGGTGGGCTGCCGGCGATCCGACTTGGTGGAAGGATGTGGCTGCGAATGGCGGAGGCCATTTCAGCGTCTCACCAACCAACAGTACAACGTACACGGGGGATACAGTGAACATGCAAATGATCCAAAACGACTTTCAAGACTTCTGAACAGGATTAGGCGGGGAGGGCAGGCACGGGGGCCTGCCCCTACAAGCCGACGCAACTCGTAGGGGCGGCCCCCCGTGGCCGCCCAATTCGGGCTAGCGGCGGAAGGACACGCTGGACTGAACGATGCCCGGTGAAAGGTTGCCGATCGGACCATCGTATTTGGCATCCGACTTCTTGAAGAGAAATACTCCACCCGTCACGAGGCCCCCGGCGAGGACGATGCCGCCGACAACCCAGACCGCCGCGGGAATACCTTTGCTTGGCTCGGGCTCGAGGGTGACCTCGATGTCGCGAACCTGGTTATCCGAGACGAGCACTTCAGACTGGTAAGGGCGCATTCCGTTTTTCGTGACGCGTAGCGTGTGCCCCCCGCTCGGGAGCACCCCTGACCAGTTGCCCGTGCCGACGAGATGGCCGTCCACGTAGACGGCGGCATCGCTCGGGGCACGCACGTGGACGCGGCCTTGGTGGACGATTTTCACCATCCTGACGTCGACCGTCACCTCGGCGTTGCCGACGACGACGTCGCGCACGACTTCCTCGAACTGGGCTTTTTTCACGTGCAGCTTGCGCGTCCCGATGTCAACCATGAGCGGCTCGACAGGGCTCTGGCCGAGCGATTCGTCGTCGACCGTCACATCGGCATCGGGCTCGCTGACGGTGATCTTGAGTTTTGCCGTGAGCGGCTCCAGGACGTTGATGAGTTCCTCGGCGTCGACGCGGTCTTGCGGCGTGAGTTTGTCGCCGCCGTTGGCGAGATAACCGCGAACGAGTTTGATGGCTCTGGCGTAGTGACGAAGGTTCTTCTCACACGCAGCCATGTTCCACTCGAGGCGCGCATCCTTCGATTTGTCGTAGGCGTTTGTGAACTTGACGAGGGCACTGGCGAAATCACCGTCCGCGTAGAGGATTTTGCCTGATTCGTAATCTGCCTTGGCGTCGCCGCTGAGTGAATCGCTGAGGGAGGGAATGGTGGCGTTCGCAACGCGCGCAGACGAAGGGGGTTCTGCGAACGCCAACGAGGGGAATACGACGAGCGCGGCGAGGATGGCGATCCGGATTCTTTTCACTTGATCCCCATATTCATTGGATTCTTTTTCGGGTTTGCGGACGTGGGCTGACCCGCCGGCGCGGCGGGCTTCGCAGAGATTGCGGACGCGGACGGTGCTGAGGCGGCGGACGCAGCGCGCGCATTCACGGGCTTCGGCGGCGCCGGCGCTTTCGTGCTGCTCGCCGTTGCCGCCGTCGTTGCGTCGGCGTCGATCAACGAGGCGTCTAGCGCAGCGGACTCGGACGTCGCCGCGGTCATCGCGGATGCGCTCGGTGTCGGTGTCGCGGTTGCTGTCTCGGGCGCAGCAGCCGATGTCGCAACGGGTTCTGGCGTGGGCGGGGGCCTTCGTGCAAAGAAGGCCGTTACGCCGAGAGCCACCGCGACCCCCGCCACGACGCCGCCGACGAGGAGTCGCGAGCGCTTTGCGGCCCTCGGTGCCTCGGTCGGCGTTGCCACCCCGGCCGCCGTCGATGCTGCAACCACCGGCGCGGCTGAAGTCATGTTGGCGGTCGGCAGCAGTGGAGCGAGCGATATCGCCGGGCTCGATGCGTTGCTCTGCGTTGACGGGGCCGCTGTCTCGCCGAGCACGCGCGCGGCGATCTGGACACTCTCCCGGTCCGCGGGTGAGGCGTACGGTTCGAGCGCCTGCGCAAGTCGCGCTACGTTTGCAAAACGATCCGCCGCGTTCAGTTGCATGCATTGTGCAGTGACACGTACGAGACCCTCTGGGACGTCGGGGCGATGTTGGGTGAGCGGCTCCGGCTCGTTGGCGAGAATGGCGACGAGGATCTCTGGCACCGTCTCGCCCAGGAATGGCGGCCTACCCGCGAGTAGCTCGTAGAGGATGACGCCGAGCGACCAGATATCCGAACGTGAGTCGACGGCTTTCGGCGTTCTCAGTTGCTCGGGTGACATGTAGAAAACTGTCCCCATGAGCTCGGACGTCTTCGTGAGAGCCTGGCTTGGTGGGCTATCCCCGATTTTCGAGATACCGAAGTCGAGCACTTTGATGGATCGCTTGCCTGGTCGATTTGCGAGAAACAAATTCGAAGGCTTCAGATCGCGATGAACGATCTTGGCGGCGTGTGCCTCCGAGAGCGCCTCGCACGTCTCGAGGATGTAGCGGACTGCATCTACGACGGGCATGGGCCCTTGCAGTTGGAGCTCTTTGGCGAGATCGTTGCCCTCGAGATACTCCATCACCATGAACGGCGAGCCGTCGTCGAACTGACCAACATCGATGACGCGCGTGACGTGCTCACCGCGGATCTTCGAGGCTGCCCGCGCTTCACGGGCGAAGCGTGCGACGAACTCCGGGTTCGCCAGCGCCGCGGGCAGCAGGAATTTGATGGCGACGGTTTGCTCGAGCTGCAGGTGCTTCGCCGCTACGACAATGCCCATGCCACCGACGCCGAGCACCCGCTCGACCTGGTATTTCCCGGCGAGAATCGTTCCGGGTTCGGCAATGCTCGGGATCGTCATCACGACCTTTCGTTCAAGGGTTTAGTTACAATCCGGCGGAATCGGAACGGCGTAAATACCACCGTTGCCCGTTCCCGTATCCGTATCGAAAGACGCGTATTGTGCGACGTAGATGGCTGGCTGATTCTGAAAAGTGCCCAGCGTCAACCCGAGCAGTCCGTCCTCCGGTTGGTAGAGGAGATTTGGTGCGGCGTTTTCTGCGTCCTTGGCTGCCCACGCGAGGCCATCGTTGCTCGTGAAGAAGACGCATTTGGCATTCGTCACGAGACCGTGGCGATATGTAAAGTCACCGTCCAGGATCGTGTCCGCGGCCGTTGACACAATCTGCTTAGGGGCGGCAGGGATATCTGCGCTGTCTGCGCTGAAACTGCGGACGCTGTCTTGCGCGAGCACATAACCAATTCCTGCCGAATCGAAGGTGAGTGCTTGGATGGGGAACGGGACCTCCCCCAGAGTCGAAGGCATCGTGCCCTGCCAAAGATTCAGGCCACCGGTGTTGTCGCCAATGACGACTTTGCCACTGCTTGGTGATGCAATGACCGTCCCATTCGATCCTACCCATAGGAGTTGCGGGGTCATGCCGTTCAACGCGGTCGATGAATACAATCCGTAGTCCGTGAGCCAATAAAGCCCGTCCTCGCTCGACGTCACATCGAAAACGGCGCTCGAGTTCGGTATCGAAATCGGCGGAACTATATTCCCGTCCTGGACGAGGTAGGCCGTTGCGCTACCGTTCACGATGCCGAGCGTTGGTGACGGCGTGGACGTGAACGCCATGTGCCACGATGTTTGGACGTCGGACGGAAGGACGCTGGTAGTGTCTGCCGGACCGCTCGGATCATTATCAAAATAGGCAATGCCGTCGCGACTCCCGAAATACATCTCCCCGTTGCCTTGCACGACGGAGTCCGGGAAATTCGCTGAGACGGCGCGTTGTGTGCTGAAGGGCGTGCCGGAGTCGACGCCTCCATCGTTGATGCCATTGCCGCTGCTGCTATTGATGCAAACCGGTGTTGAATTGGTTTTTGGTGAGCAGCCCCCGAACACCCCAGCGAGGGAATAGCCCTCGTCTTTGTTGAGGAGATTGCAAACATAGGGAGGCAATGTCACCGTGCCGTTTTGCGCAGTCCAGCCGCCCTCGCCTTGATCGATAGGCACGTAGCACTCCCCCGGATGGATGCATGCGCCGATATCGGGTGTGACAATGGCCAGATTGAGCGTTGCCGGATCTCCGCTCATGGCCAACGTGCACGTGTTGGTGTCGGGCGTGACGGGGACCGCGCTCGAGAAGCATTGGCCAACGTCGAAGCAGGAACTGCCCTGCACGTTGTTCGGCGTACCGCCAACCCCGAACACGAGGCTGTCGTCATAGTCAGGTAAGCTGTTTGAGTCGACGTAGGCGTCCTGGCACTCGCCATCAATCCAGGTGAAGTCGGGATCCGGGCAATTCGACATGAAGACGAATGGATCGAACTCGCCCGCTCCGAGGCCGCTCGGGTCGTCGGTGAGGCGCACGTTCGTGGTCCTGAGGGTGATGGGCACCGACGAGTTTCCGCTTGCCGTCGAGTCCAGCGATGCAGGAAGGTTGCCGTCGACCGATCCGACGTCCGCGAAGTTGAGCGGCAGGCGCAAGAGCGCGGTCCGTCCGCCGCGTGGAATGGTCGTGCGCACGTCACGCAGGACCATGGCCTTCTGCTCCTTGAAGGCCATCACGCGGATGCGGATCGACGCGCTCGGATCGTCGGGCTGCACGATCGCGAGGGTTGCCGGAAGAAGCACTTCGCCCTCGGGTGTCACGCGCCCGAGAAAGTTATATTTGATTTGGTTATTCGTGCTGATCGTGAGCGAGACAGCATTGACGTCTTTTGGCACTTGCATGTCGGTCGCCACTGCGAGCATGAGCGAGCCCTGCTTCTCTCCACTGCACGCCTGCGTGACCGTGGCCCCTGTGCCCACCAATCCAAGCGTAAAGATTCCGAGTATGCGCGGTAGGCGTTCATACATGCGCAAGAGAATAGGGAATGGAGGGCAATATGCAACAGTCCGCGGTCAAGGCACGGTGTGAACTCCAGCCTACTCTCGCGCTTTCGTGTTCGATCGGCGTGCGCGCAGTGTCACGAGCGCGACCGCCGGGGCAACGCCCAGGCGAATGGGGGGGCCCGTCGTTCCAAGGCCTGGATGCACGTACAATGTGGATCGCCCGCTCTTGTAGGTCCCGAGGTGATAGCGGTGCGCAAGCCTCGACATGTTCACGTGGCGCGCCAAGAACGGCAACGCGATCTGTCCGCCGTGGGTATGCCCCGACAGAACGAGATCGACGTTGCGCATGGCGGCGTGAGGGAAGGAGACGGGATCGTGAGCGAGCAGGACCGTGGTCATCCCCTCGGGGCGTGCTGCCAAGGAGAGATCCATGTTCGTGCGTTTGGTCCACGTGTCATCCACGGCGGCGAGGAAGATGGCTTTTTCATCGCGCTCGATGCGTGTTCCATCGTTGCGCAAGACACGTGCACCTTCTTCCCCGAGCAGCGTGATGAGCGGCTCGCCTTCGCCGAAGTAGTCATGATTGCCCATCGCAATGAAGACGCCGTCTCGGGCGCGCAGGCTGCGGGCGAACGTCGCGATGTCCTCATGGAACGCGGTGCCGCTCGTCACCATGTCGCCGGTGATCACCACCATGTCTGGTGACATGGCGTTCGCCGCGCGCGCCCAGCGCATGGCCCACGAGAGCGGCGTGAAGTTGCCAATGTGCAGATCCGACAGGTGCGCGATCTCGTAGCCGTCGAAGCTCGGATCGAGATCCTCGATGTCGGCATCGATCCGGCGCACCACGAACCAGTACCGGCGCAGCGTGGCGCCATACGTGCAGAGTACAAACGCCGCCGCGTACGTCGTCAGAAAGAAACTTGACGAGAGCATGACGGGCGCGCCCGCCGCGAGACGGACGAGCGGCGCGATCACGACGTAGGCGAGCGATGGCACGACACAAAAGATGCATGCACACCAATGCACGAAGTAAGGCACGTCGATGAGAAACGTGCGCCAGAGCGGCCGCCGCTCGTCGTTCATCATGTTCTTCGCGCGGCCGAAAAAGAGCCCTACGCCTGCGAGCGAAAGAACGAACGCAAGAACCAGGGCGGAAAGAGGTGCGAGGCCCGCGCGGCGTCCTGCCTCCGCTGCTGCGATGGCGAAGGGCACATGGGCGAGCACAGTCACGGTGACGACGATGCGTAGGACGCGACGCCGCCGGAACTCTCTCGGGTCCGCGGGTTGCGATCGCTCGCGATGCTTCTTGCGCAGCGTCAACGCCGCCGGTTAGCTTTCGAGCATTTTGACGAGCGTATCCTTGTTGGTCACACCGACGTGCTGCGCTTTCCTTTCGCCATTTTTGAAGACCATGACCGTGGGCACGCCGCGAACGCCATAGCGTTGCGTGACGGCAGGCGCTTCGTCGATATCGAGTTTGCCAATCTTGTACTTGCCGGCGAACTCGTCGGCGAGGCCTTCGACGACGGGCGAGAGGACTCTGCAGGGGCCGCACCATGTGGCGGTAAAGTCCACGAGGACGGGGACGGAAGACTTGAGGACCTCTGCGTCGAAGTTGGCGTCCGTGAATTCGATGACGTTCTTTCCGGCCATGATGATTTCCTTTTGCTTGTGTGGTGAGTGAAGACGAAGACTGCGTTTCTAGCACACGCCGATCCTCTCCGATCCTTCGTCGCGTGATCTACTAGCGCCAACGTATCGTGCGATCGATCGCGCCGGAGAGTGTGCTCGCGTTCACGCTCGTCGTCGCGCGGAGGTGCGCCTCATTTCCCTCAATCTCGAGCGAGTCGACGAGCGAGCCGAAGCCCGCCGCGCGCAGGCCGAGATCGCGCGACCAATCGAGCTTCTTCTGCTCCAAGAGCTTCTTTACGGCGGCGCATGCTCCTGCGCCGTCGCAGACGAGTTCGGCGCGTGCTTCGATGTTCTGTCCGGCTTCGCCTGCACGCAGAGCCAACCCGACCGCCGAGACGCCGAGTACGCCGCTCATGATTGCCGCCGAGGAATCGCTCCCGCTTTCTTCCGATGCCATTTCGCTCTTGAGCCGATCGCGCATCTTTCGTGGCAGAAGCGCAGTGACGACGATGATGGGCGTGCGAGAACCGCTCTCGTCCGCCATGGCCCTTCGAAGCGCCGCGTGCTCGCGCGCGTCTTCGACGTTCGGCGTTCGATGTTCTGCGGTGCTGAGCATTGCGTCGAACCACGCCCCCTTGCCGACGATGAGCAATCCACCCTCCCCATAGGCAATCTCTCGGTGCGCGGGATCTTCGAGGACCGTAAAGTGATCGATCTTGCGACGGATCGAGCCGCCCGCTTGCTTCTGGAGAGCGCGCGCGCATGTCTCGAGCTCGCTCGGCGTGACGTCCACGTGCGCGATGACGCCGAACTCGCCGTGGTCGCCTTCCTCCGGCACTGCAACCGCGAGGTTGCGCACGCGCTCGAGCGGATCGAATCCGCATGCGTCGGCGAGGCCGCCCAGGCCGAGCCCTTTTGCGATCGTGAGCTCCGAATCTTTGGCGAAGTCGTCCGTGCCGAAGATGCTTTGGAAGAGCGATGAACGCCGCAGCGCCGTGACGTCGATCGTGGCGACGAGGAAGGTGTCTTTCGGTACGGCGTCGATCGGTTGCGTCGTGGGGCCACTGCTGCGGAGACCGCGCGCACCACCGAAGACGAAGAACGACACGATGGCGCCAAGGACGCCAACCATCACCGCACGAGTCGTTTCAGAGAGATGCACGGCCCGCGAGTCTAGTATGTGCCGCCATCGGTGCGCCGGTTGGGTGGTAGAACGTCTGGCAGTTCGAGCTCGATGTGCCAGGTTCCAGCCTCACGCACGCAGTGGACCTCGGCGCGCTCGTCTGGGCCTTCACCTCGAACTTCGACGATCGCTTCGTCATCGGTGATGTGTGACTTCATCGACTTCGGTCGAAATGCGAGACCGAAGCGTCCCTCGGCCATCATTTCGTAGGGCTCATAGCGCCGTCCCTGACCGCGGCTTGCTCGGTCGGCGCGTTCCTTCAAGTTCGTGCGCGCCCGCGGACCAAGGAGCTGGTAGGCGTCACGCATCGCGCGCGGATCGTCGTTTGCAGATTCCATCTTTTCGATCCACGCGCGCACCGCGCCGTCCGGCGTTGCTTCGGGAGGCGTGTGCGAACATCCCGCGAAGCAAAGAATCAGGAGGATACACACGAGGACGGCAGCGCACTTTCTCACGGAGTCCGCTATTTTAGCGCTGCTGCCGGAAGTATTCCGGCAGCAGCGCTAGAAAAGCCGCGGGAGCGGCTTTTCGGAGGGGTGAATTGCCCGCGAAAGCGGGCAAGAGGGGGCGCCGCGCCCCCTTGAGACAAGGGAACACGACGGGTTTCCGCGGAGCGGAAACGCGTAGCCCGGAACGAAGTTCCGGCAGTCGTGTTAAGCTTGGAAGTTGCTCGCGTACGATTTGTTTTCTTACTCTTTTAAATCGTGAAAAAGGCCGCGGTCACGCTCTTCTGGAAGGGCAAAAAGGACTCCCGAGATTGTGTGGTCAATGAACGACTGCCAGAAGTGTCGTTGGCCGAACACGGACGCGGCTGTCTCGTGCAGGGCGACAATCTCGCGGCGCTGAAGTCTCTTCTGCCCGATTTCGCGAGCAAGGTGATGCTCGCATATCTCGATCCGCCGTTTCTCACGAATCGCGCCTTCGAGGCCATTGTGCCATCCGACATCGCACCGAAGGACCGCGGGCCGCTCAAGGCGCGTGAGAAAAGATTCGCATTCGACGATCGTTGGTCGGGACGCGCCGAATATCTCGCATCCCTCGGCCAGCGCCTCGAGTTCGTCCGCGAATTGCTCGCGCCGAATGGCTCGGTGGTCATTCACGTGGACCCGAAAACGAGCCACTACGTCAAAGTTCTGGGCGACGAGATCTTCGGCGACGATGCCTTTGCGAGCGAGATTATCTGGCGCTATCGCCGCTGGCCGAGCAAAACCCTGAATTTCCAGCGCGTGCACGACGTGCTCTTGCGCTTTCGAAAAGATCCAAAGATAAAACCTCGCTTCAACATGACTTATGAACCCCTCGCGCCGTCGACGGTTGCGACGTGGGGGAGAAACAAACAGCGCGCTGTTTTCGAGGCCAACGGGCGCCGTAAGCGATCGGAAACAACCGACGAAGCAACCAAAGGTGTGCCGATGGGGGATGTTTGGGATATCGGTGTCATCGCGCCCATGTCGCGCGAACGAACCGGTTATCCTTCCCAAAAGCCAGAGGCACTGCTCGACCGACTCGTTACCGCGCTGACCTGTCCGGGCGATATCGTGCTCGATCCATATATGGGTAGCGGGACGACGCTGGTGGTCGCCGCGAAACGGGAGCGTATGTTCGTGGGCATCGACGAAAGCGAGGTTGCCCACGAAATCGCTCGCACGCGACTGTCATCCTTGGGGGTACGATTCGGAATCACACCTATCAGCCCTGCGCCTCCAGTGGCGCGCTCGGCCTGATCTTGCTCCTATTGAATTCGTATCTTGCCATGACGCTCCATCAGAAAATCATCATTCCCATTTTGCTTGCGACGTGCGCCGTGATCGCCGCCTACCTCCTGGTGCCGAACAATCCGCTCGCCGTCACGGTGGTCGGGGCGGCTGCGGGTTTCGTTGCAGTGTTGCTCGCGGCAAACAGTTGTGCGGGCGCGGACGTCGGCCCGCTCGTCGATGCCGTGCGCCGCGCGCGCGAGGGTGAGCGCCCCCGCGTTCCCGCGGGCGCTGGCCCCGATGCAGCGCGTGTTTACGACGAGCTCTCGCGGTTTGCCGAAGACGAAGCGCGGCGCGATCGTGCAATCAGGAGCGTGCACGAAGATCTCGGCGTGCTTTCGAAGAAGCTCCAGAGCGGCATCCATGCGCAGCTTGGCGCCGCCGACGAGACTTCGCGGCTCATCAAAGAGATTGCGGGTGCCATGCGCGAATTCGGGGCAAGCGTCGAGGCGCTCACGCAGAGCGCCGAGGAGTCGAGTTCGTCCATCCTCGAGATGACGGCAACGAGCTCGGAGGTCGCTGGCAATCTCAGCGAACTCACCAAGAGCGTGCGCGAAACCGTGACGTCGATCGAAGAGATGTCATTTTCGATCAAGGAGGTTGCCAAGAACGTCGATGCTCTGTCGCTCACCGCCGAGGAGACGAGCTCGTCGATGAACGAGATGGACGTGTCGATCGATCAGGTCCAATCGAACGCGAACGAGACCTCTCGCCTGTCCGAGGAGGTTGCGTTGGACGCCGAGAAGGGAGCCGAGTCCATCCTCAAGACCATCGGAGAAATCTATCGCATCAAGGAGAGCTCGCAGGAAGCGGTGACGGCCATCAGCACGCTTGGTTCACGCATCGATGCGATCGGTCAGATCGTCAATGTCATCGATGATGTTGCCGAGCAAACGAACCTTCTTGCGTTGAACGCCGCCATCATTGCGGCTCAGGCCGGCGAGCAGGGCAAGGGCTTTGCCGTTGTCGCTGACGAGATCAAGGACCTCGCCGAACGCGCAGGCGCGAGCACGCGCGAGATCACCGATCTCATCAAGACCGTGCAGCGCGAGAGCAAGAACGCGATCACCGCGGTCGAGCGGGGCGCGCACAACGTCGATCGCGGTGTCGAAGTTTCGAACGAAGCTGAGCGTGCGCTCAAGAAGATTCTCGAGAGTAGTCAGAAGTCGACCAACATGGTGCGCGCCATTGCACGCGCGACCGTGGAGCAGGCGAAAGGCTCGAAGCAGGTCACCGACGCCATAGGGCGCATCGCCGAGACCGTGCAGCAAATCGCGGCGGCAACCGGACAACAAGCGCGCGGCTCGGAACTCATCATGAAGAGCGCAGAGAAGATGCGGCTCATCACGCAGCACGTCGAACGCAGCGCACAAGAGCAGGCGAAGGGCGGGCGGCAGATCTCGACCGCCGTTGAACATATCTCGGGCATGGTCTCCGAGCTCAATGCATCGCAGCGGTCGCAAGCGGACGGGACGAAGTTGCTCGTGTCGTCGGCCGCGAAAGTGGAAGACATGGCGCGAGCGCAGGAAACCACGGTCGACAAACTTGTGACGACGATTGCGTCCCTACGTTCTTGACCGCCTTCAAGTCGACGAAGGCGGTCCGCGACTCGTTGACCCGTTGATGCCATGACGCTAACACGTGTGCATGGGTGAACCCCCGCATCCCGCCGATAAAACTGGGATCTCTGCGCATGTTTCGATTGGCGACACATTGACGTCCCGAAATCAGGTACATGCAAGTGCGAGTGTCCTGGGCATTCCTTTCATTCGCACGATGATGCCGCGGCCGCGCCCCGCGGATGGCCGTCTTGGTTTCGGTCGCTACCTCACCGATCACGTGCTCGTTGCCGAACATGAAGCCGCCACGGGTTGGCATCCGCCGCGTATCGTTCCCGCAGGCACTCCGCATGCGGAATATGCATCGGCCGCCATTCAATATGGCCTCTCCGTCTTCGAAGGCCTCAAAGCTTTCAAGTCGGACCGCGGTGAGATTCGTATCTTCCGCCCGGACGCACACGCGAGACGTCTTGAAGCGAGCGCCAAACGTTTTTGCATGCCGGAAGTCCCGGTCGAAATGTTCATCAATTCCGTGCGTGCGATTGTCCGTGCCGAAGCCGACTGGTGCCCGCCGCACACCGGAGGCGGCGCGTTGTACATTCGCCCCACGCTTCACGCGAGCGAGGCCTTCCTCGGCGTGCGTCCTGCAGCGCAACACGTCTTCAGCATCATTCTCTCGCCTGTCGATTCGTACTGGGATGGCGAGGCGCACAAGCTTCGTCTCTGGGCAGAGCGCGAATTCACGCGCGCCGCGCAGGGTGGCGTGGGTGCGGCGAAGACGGGAGGCAACTATGCGTCGAGTATGCTCGCGGCCAAGCGCGCCAAAGAGCATGGCTTCGATCAAGTCATGTGGCTCGACGCCATCAAGCATGAGTACCTCGAAGAAGCCGGCACGATGAACGTGCTGGTCCGTATCGGCGACACCGTTGTCACGCCGCCGCTCGAGGGAACGATCCTTCCCGGCATCACGCGCGACTCGTGTCTCACGTTGCTTCGCTCGTGGGGTATTCGTGTCGAAGAGCGCCGCATTTCGCTGACCGAGCTCGCGGAGTCCGCGCGCGCCGGCAAAGACATTGAGATGTGGGGTTCGGGCACGGCGGCCGTGATCTCGCCCATCGGAGAACTCGTGTGGGATGGTGGCTCGGTCAAAGCCACGAGCTCGTCAATCGCGCCGCGCCTCAAAGCGGCACTCGACGGCATTCAATCGGGCCGCGCGGCAGATCCCTTCGGCTGGCTCATCCCAACATGATCGCTTTCGATTTGGCGCGATTGTACTCTCATTAGGAGTACAACATCTCTGGAGGGTGATGGAGCTATGGTCCGGCGCATGTCAGGCGGACCATCGATTACGAAGCGACCTCGTCCCGTTGTCCTCATGATCCTCGACGGTCTCGGTGACCGCGCGGAGACCGACGCAAACGCCGTTCGTCTCGCGAAGACGCCGGCGCTCGATGCGCTCGTTGCACGCTATCCTCACGGCGTTATCGGCACGAGCGGGCCGGACGTCGGATTGCCGCCCGGGCAGATGGGCAATAGCGAAGTAGGCCATCTGAACTTTGGTGCGGGCCGCATTGCGCTGATGGACATCATGCGCGTCGACAATGCCGTCGCGTCCGGCGAGCTTGGAAGCAATCCAGTCATTGCCTCGGAGATCGCGAGCGCCAAAAAGAAGGACGGGCGTCTGCATCTCTTCGGGCTCGTGTCCGACGGCGGCGTACACAGCATGAATACGCATCTTTATTCGCTCATCGATGCAGCGCACGCGGAGGGAGTGCCGGTGGTCGTGCACGCGTTCCTCGACGGGCGCGACGTGCAGCCGGGCACCGCGCCGGGCTATCTCGAGGAGCTCGATAAAAAGCTTGCGGGCAAGGGCGTCATCGGCACCGTCAGCGGTCGCTACTGGGCCATGGATCGCGACAACCGATGGGAGCGCGTCGAGAGAGCGTACCGCGCGATCGTGGAAGCGAGTGCGCCGAAGCAGCAAGGTGCCGCTTCGGGCGTGCGCGCGAGCATCGCAGCGGGCAAGACCGACGAATTCGTCGAACCTTTCGTGGTTGGAAATTACGCGGGCGTCGACTCGAGCAAAGACGCGGGATTGCATTTCAACTTCCGCCCGGACCGTGCGCGCGAACTCACGCGCGCCCTTGCCCTGAAAGACTTCCACGAGTTTTCGCGCAAGAACGACGCCCCACCCTTTCGCTCTTACGCGTGCATGACGATGTACGATTCGAAATTCGGTTTGCCCATTGCTTTTCCGAAGGAGACGTATCCAGACATCTTTCCGGAAATCATTGCACGAGCTGGCTTCACGCAGTTTCGCTGCGCGGAGACGGAGAAGTATGCCCACGTGACGTACTTCTTCAACGGCGGTCGCGAAGAGATCTTCAAGGGCGAAGAGCGCACGATGATCCCTTCGCCCAAAGATGTTCCAACGTACGATCACAAGCCCGAAATGAGTTCGGTGGGCGTGGCGGATGCGGTGGTCAAAGCCATCGAGAGTGGCAAGTTCGATTTCGTACTCGTCAATTTCGCGAATCCGGACATGGTTGGGCACACGGGTGTGTTGTCTGCGGCGATCTCGGCGGTCGAGGCCGTCGATGCGGGCATTGGCAGGATTGCCGATGCCGTTCGGAAGCAGGGTGGCGCGCTCATCATCACTTCCGATCACGGCAACTGCGAGCTCATGATCGACCCGAAGTCGGGTGATCCACACACCGCGCATACGCTGAATCCCGTGCCGCTCATCTACGTGAACGACGCGGACCGAGACGCCAAGATTCGTTCGGGCGGGCGCATCTGCGACGTTGCTCCGACCATGCTCGAGATCATGGGTCTGCCCCAGCCGGCAGCGATGACGGGGCAGTCGCTGTTTGCGCGTTGATGAATGAGTTCCCATCCGGGCGAGATCCGCTTTGGCAACTATCGCGTCGAAGAGGAGCTCCGTTCGGGTGTCGTCTCGACGACGTACAAGGCGGTGCATGAGCCGCTCGGTAAGCACGTCGCGATCAAAACGCTCAACATGCAGCTTCTTGAGACTTCGTCGTTCGCCGATCACCTCGATCGCGAAGCGAAAGTCCTCGCCGATCTCGCGCACCCGAACGTCGTGCTCTTGCTCGAGGCCAAGCGACTCGCGTCGGGCCGGCCGTATCTCGTTCTCGAATATGTCGACGGCTGGTCGCTCCACGATTTACTCGCCAAGAAACACTGTCTCGGTGTCGACGTGGCGCTCGCCGTCGCGATCGGGATTTGCGCCGGGCTCGATCACGCGCACGAACGTGGCATCGTTCATCGCGACATCAAACCAAGCAACGTGTTGCTCGCGAAGTCGGGCACCGTCAAGATCATCGATTTTGGTATTGCGCAGCGCACGCGGTCGGAACGGGTCGAGCCTGAGACCGAGAACGAAGCCTTCGGCACGCCCGCGTACATGTCGCCTGAGCAAATCCTTGGCGACTTCGTGGATGGTCGGAGTGATCTGTTCTCGCTCGGCGTGGTGCTCTACGAGATGTTGGCTGGCAGTCGTCCCTTCGACGCCGCATCTGCGCCGCGCCCTGTGCAGCGGATTCGTCGCGATGCGCCTCTGCCGCTGAGCGGGCGCGTTCGCTCCGTGCCGCGTTCTGTTGAGCGCGTCGTGATGCATTTGCTCGAAAAGTCCCCTGATGATCGTTACGCGAATGCAGGCATCGCGCTCGATCGGCTGCGTGCTGCACTTCGATCCATCACCAAGGAGGACCCTTCGATGATCGTGCGGAATGCACTTATCGAGGCAGGCCTTCTCGAGGGCAAGGTACGGCGGAAGGAGGCCACCCTTGGGTGGGCACGCGCATGCAGGCAAGTCCTCCGCCGGTGGTTTTCGGGTTAATTTGGCTGCACCGTCGCTTCATTCGGTCTATTGGACTTTCCAGCCCCGTTCGGGGTGCTTCATGAACCGCACTTTCCATCTTGCTTTACCGGACGCGTGGTCCCGCCTCAGGTTCGCCGTCCTCTCGCTCATCACCTATGCCTATTTCTATCAAGGCGCCGATCCGAACCAGCATAGCCGGATCTTTCTGACGGACGCGCTCCTCCGGCGCAGCGTCGATATCACGCCGGATCATGGCTACACGATCGACAAGAGCTTCTTCCACGAGCGTTTTCTCGCAGACAAAGCCCCCGGGATCTCGGCGCTCGCTGTTCCGATCCGCGCCGTGATGGGCTGGCTCGATCGCCTCGTCGGCGCGGGCACAGCGGTCGACAGCGAACGCGCAAGAATGCATTTTTTGGCGATCGTGCTCTGCGGGATCGCGGGTGTAGTCTCCACGCTCTGGGTCGGCGATATCGTCGAGAGCTACGGTGCCAACCGGCGCGAGAAGACTCTGAGCATGGTGGCCTACGGGTTCGGTACGCTCGTCTTCCCATTCTCCACGGTCCTCTTCGGCCATTCGTTCGCGGCCATGCTCATCCTCGCGTGTTTCCGCGTCGTGCGGGGCGACTTTGGCGGGCGTCTGTCGCTCCGCGGGCGCTCGGCGCTGTTCGGCTTTTTGGGATCACTCACGATCGTGACCGAGTACCCGACGGCGGTGATGATCGGCGTCCTCGCCATTTCGCTCGTGCTAGGACGTGGCGGCAAACCGTCGCGAGCGATCGAGGTGGTGATCGGCGGCGCGCTCGGCGCCCTACCGCTCCTCGCGCTCCACGCTTATTACCTGAAGGTGGCGTTCGGCTCTCCGTTCTCGATGCCGTATTCGCACGTCTTCGAGCCGGTGTTCCGCATGAACCACGACAAGGGCTTATTGGGAATCAACCTCCCGTCGCTCGGCGGCATTTACGGAATCAGCCTCAGCCCTTATCGCGGGCTTCTTTTCATGTGTCCACACCTTTTGCTCGCGATATTTGGATTCGCCTACTGGCTGCGTGACGGAGGCGAGCGCGATCTCCGACTCGTCGCGACGCTCCTCGTTGCCTATCTGCTTTTCTCGTCAGCTTATTACGCATGGGACGGCGGTGGCAGCACGGGGCCTCGCCACTTCATCCCTGCGCTCGCGTTCCTCTCGATTCCCTTCTTCTTCTTTATTCGCCGTTCGAATTGGCATTTCTGGCTCGGCGCGGCGCTCGCGGCGCTGAGCGTCTTTTTCATGTTCACGTCGACGGCGGTGCTCGTGCATCAACCGGAGGGAGAGGTGTTTCGCTCTTCACCCTTGTATGAAGTCATTCTCCCTTCGTTCTTTCGTGGTGAACTCGCGCTCAACACGCAGGATGTACGCACGCTCGGCCCGCGCGCCGATGCTGCCTATAACCTGGGGATGTTGGCTGGCCTGAAAGGTCTTTGGTCCCTCGCTCCGCTCGCCGTGCTCTGGCTCGGCGCCTATCTCTCGGACATCGTGCGCTCACGCACCAGAGGTCCCGCCGAAGGCGGGCCGACACGTGATCCCCCGGCTTCAGAGGTCACCGCGCGATGAAGAAGATCGGCGTTCGCATTCTCTTCGGCTTCGCGTTTCTCGCGACGATCTACGTCCTCTATGCCCACCTGGCCGGGGTGCGCGCCGCGCGCCATCGCGAGAGCTCCGTCGGTTGGACGACGCGTTTTTCCGAGCCGGCCGCCTTCGTCTCCGATTTTACACCCGACGTGACCCCCGATTTTCACGTTGAGCCGCGCGTGGGATCGCTGTTCATCCAACGCACTGGTCGCGTTGGCGTGCCCGGCGAAGGGCACGCGATCTATCGCTCGAAGCCGTTCCACTTCGACGGCGGAATGGCGCGTCTGCGTTTCCGCACGCGGCAGCTCGACGACTACGATGTCTTGCTCGGCTTCGAGAGCGCCGACCGGCCCGACAAGCGCCTCTGGTTCGTGATGCGCAACGATTCGCAGACGCCTTCTTTTCAGCTCGAGGGGACCGACGGTATGCTTGGTCCGACGCCGGCAGGCGACTCGCTCCTCCAATACGTCGACGGTGCAGAGATCATCCGTGGCAACGACGAGTGGCACACGCTCGGCGTTCGCTTCGAGGCCGCGTCGCAGCAACTACAGATGTTCGTCGACGACATCCCGGTCGCCTCGCGCGTCGTCGGTTGGGATGGCGGCATTGCCGCGCGCATCGTTTTCGGCGTGCGCGATCGGAAGGACTCCGAGATCGGCGTCGAGATCGGCGAGCTGAATTGGGATCCGCAGGAGGGCCGCGAGCCGATCCGACTACCGAATTACGTCGACGAGTTCGTCGGCGGCCGGCTCGATCCGCTCCGGTGGCACGCGTACTTCCAACAAGAATGGCGCGTCGATGGCTCGCTCCGCCCTTATGAGACAGGTAACGGCCTCGTCCTGCGCGGTCGAGGGCTCCAGCAATCCGCACCTGGAGTCATGTCGCCGGTCACGATTTGCACGCTGCCCTTCGCGCTGACGCCGACGCGCGTGGAGGTCGACTGGGACATCGACACGCTCGAACACGCCGCCATCGACATGACAATAGGAAATCTCAACAGAACTCGCTGGGTGAGTGTCGATATCGCAAACGACGACAAGCCGGAGCCGTATTTCGTCTTCCGTGGTCAGGAGGACCGAAACATCGACCCCACGGTTATCGACGGTCCGCCTCTCCCCGACAAGCGCACGCACCTCTTGCTCGCGTACGATCCGTGGCTCCGGAGCCTCCGAGTTTCGCGAGACGACCACGAGATCTTCTCGCATCGCTTCGGCCTGCAGCGCAATGAATTCGTCCGCATCTGCGTCGGTCTTCAGGTCTTTCCCGAGGGCAAGGCAGAGGCTCGCTTGAGGCGCTTTTACTTGCACCGCGCTCCTTATTAACGCGAGTCTTGGACTGTCGAAACGTCGTGATCGCGAACCTCCAATTGAAACCTTGGTTGATGGGCGCTGCCGCCGTCGTGTTCGCCGCGTGCGCAGCGTGGCTTATCGCTTATGTCGATCAGAACGTCAGCGCGAATCCAACGGGGGTGCCGCTTGTCGTCGCGCCGGAGGGCGACGTGGTTCTCTTTCAAGCGATCATCTTCAAGACTATCGCCGACACCGGGCATTGGGGAGTGACACCCTTTCTCGGTGCGCCGTCCGGCACGGATTTGATGGACTTTCCGGTGTTCGACGCGCTCCTCATTCTTTATTGCAAGATCGCGCGCGTTTTCACCCGTTCTTGGGTATCGATATACAATTTCGGATTCGTGATGACCTACGCGCTAAGCGCCGGTTTCGCCGCCGCTGCTGCGCTCAGTGTGGGCGTACGCCGGCTCGAGGCAATCGCGCTCGGACTCCTCTTTTCGTTTTCCTGTTATCACCACCACCGAATCACGGGTCACCCGAATCTGGGGTGGTTTTTGTGCGTGGTGCCTGGAGGAGTCGCGGTCGCATTCCAGCTTATGCGCCGTGAGCCGATGGGATTCGTGGCGCAAGGCAAGTGGCGCGTCGGAATCAGGGATTGGCGCGTGGCTGTGCCGTTCGCGATTCTGGCACTGTTCGCCGGACTCTCGGGCACTGGGTATTATGCGTATTTCACGCTGTGGCTCATGACGTTCGCGACGCTCTTCGCGTTCGCGCGCGAGCCGTCGGTCGCGGTGATCGTGCGAGGGATCGCGGCGGGGGCGTGCACGGTGTTCGGCGTGGTCGTCGCGGCGGCGACGGCTCTTTTGCACGCTCACGAGGCGGGAATGCCCGTGGTGCATCGCGCGCCGATGGACACCGAGATCTTCGCGCTCAAGCTAACTCATCTGCTTTTGCCGATGCCGGGCCATCGGATTCGGATGTTCGCCGAGCTGCGTAACGTGTACGAAGCGGCCAACCCGCTCCGTACGGAGGCGTCCGTCGCGGCGCTCGGGCTCTTGGGATCGATCGCGTTTGTGTGGACGGTGGTCGTGGTGCTCGGTCGCCCGCAAGCAGTGTCTACTTCTTCGAGCTCCGATACGCGCGACCTGGGGCTGCTCAATCTGTGTCTCTTCTTGCTCGGGACGATGGGCGGGATTGCCTCGTTCGTCGCGCTCGCCGGGCTGACGGTCTTTCGTGCGATGAACCGCGTCAGCGTCTTCATTCATTTCGCGTCACTGCTCGCGATCGGTCTCGCGGTCTCGCGGTCGGAACTTCTCGCGCGCCTTGAGCGGGCGAAGCCGCGTGCGGCGCTTCTCGCGCGCTCGGGGCTATTGGCTGTCGTCGTGGCGGCATCGACGTGGGAGACGACCTACGAAGGTCCGACCGACGAAGGGCGCGCGAGCTTCGGCGAGACGTATCTCGCGCGTCAGCGCTTCTTCGCGAAGGTCGAAGAGCGTCTGCACGGCGCGACGGTCTTGCAGCTTCCGGTTGCATCTTTTCCTGAGGGTCCGAAAGTAGAGAAACTCGATCCCTACGCCCAACTCGAGCCGTATCTCCATACCGAGACGATGCGTTACTCGGCTTTCACGATACGCGGCCGCGAAGAAGACGCTCGCCTCCACGCGCTCGCCGAAGGATCGCCGAGGGAGATCATTGCCGCCGCGCGCTCACGCGGTTTTTCGGCGCTCTTTCTCCATCGCGCGGGTTATGCGGACGGCGGCGAACGCATCTCGACGGAGCTCCGCGCGTTGCTCGGCCCGCCGCTTTTCGAGCTTGGCGAGGCTCATCTCGAGATCTTCGAGCTCGTTCCTCGCTGATCGTCTTCAAAGCGGAAGGGTAAGTCCTCCGCAAAGATCGTCGGCGATGACCGAGCTTGGACTCACATCGAGCTTCACACGTGGGCGCACCCATTGCGTGGCATTTTGCATGAAGGCGTCGATCTCTCGAAGTGGATCACTCGACAGAAGCACGTTCTCGCCGAGGCCCTCGATGCGTTCGGTGATCCGTCGCATCAAGAGACAAGGTTTGCCAAGGTAATAGGCTTCTTCTTGATTACTGCCGCCATCAGTGATTAGGTATTCGGCTCGCGCTAAGATGTTTGAGAAAGCAATATATGGTTGGCGCGGAAGAAGAAAAAAGGTCGGATCGGTTTCGAGCTCGTTCATTAAACCTTCGCGTTGAAGCGCAGCTCGTGTGAGCGCATGCATGACGAATATGCATTTCGGACGCGCGCGTGCGGCGCGTATTTTTTTGACGATGGAACGGAGAAAGACGCCGCGCAATAGGTTTTCTTGTCGATGCACCACGAGAACGAAATACGGAGAATCGATTCTCTTGATTGGCTGTTTCTCCGAAGAATCGATCACGAGGTTGAGGGCGTCGTAGAGCGTATTCCCGCCGGTGACGATCTTTCGGAGATTGCGGCGATCGAGGTGATTCGCTGCCCAGTCGTTCGGGCAATACGCCACGTGCGCAAGTCGCGAGACTATCACGCGGCAGATTTCCTCCGGGAACGGCTCGGTAAGGCGAAAACTCCGAAGGCCCGCCTCCACATGATGCACGGTCACGCCGAGGGCAGAAAACAGCAACGCGCCCATGAGGGTCGAGACGGTGTCACCATGGACGACTGCTTTGACATCCTTCAAGCGATGACCGCGCCATGCGCGCTGCGCATCGCGCAGGCCCGTCACGCTCGTGCGTGCGAGAAACATCGCGAGCCCAGATGCGCGCGGTGGAATCGGGCATGTCGAAAGAACGATGTCGGGGCCGTTGACATTGGCGAGCTTCCAGAGTTCAGAGCCGCGCAAATCATTCTGGCCTGATGAGATGACCGATAGCGGCGCGCCACGACGTTTTACCTCGCGGATCACGGGCGCCATCTTCACAAGTTCGGCTGCAGTCCCGACGAAGAAGACGACCATCGAAGGCTATCGGTCGTAGGGTTTCGGCAAGACGGACTCTTCCACGTTCAACGTGGCGCGCACGGTAAAGAGTGGCCGCGCGAGAACCTCCTCGTGGATGCGTCCGACGTACAGCCCAACGACGCCGATCGCCGTCAACAAGATGCCGATGAGAAGCGTGTTAAAGACAACAGCTTGCGCAAGGGGTGTATAATACCATTTTGGGCTGATGAAGTAGAACGCGAGAAACATCCACGCGAGCGATAGTGTCGAGGCCGTCGCGATCAAGAGCCCGACGTAGAGAAGAAGCCTGAGCGGGACCGACGAGTGCGAGACGATCATGTCGATCGCAAGATCCCATAGTTTCGACAGCGAGTAGGTGGGTTTGCCCTCGAAACGCTCGGCGGCGTCGAACTCCACGGTGACACGTTTGAAACCGAGCCAATCGACGATCTGCCGGTACGCGCGACGGCGTTCGCGCACCAAGAGAAACGCGGCGCGGACTTTCTTGTCGATGAGACGATAGTCCGTCCCTTCCTCCATTGGCCGTCCACCGGAGAACAGTCGTGCAAGCCACCTGAACACAGTCGACGAGGCGCGGCGCGCGATGGACTTCTTCGCCGTTGCGCCCCTTGCCGCGACGACGACATCGGCGCCCTCGCGCCATTTGGCGACGAGCTCCAACAAGAGTGTTGGTGGGTGCTGCAGATCTGCGTCCATCGTTACGATGGCATCGCCCGCCGCGTAGGTGACGCCCGCCGTGAGGGCGAGCTCCTTGCCAAAGTTTCTCGCAAGCGAGATGACCTTCACGCCGGAGTATTGCTCGGCAAGCTTTGCGAGGATGAGTAGCGAGTCGTCGCGACTGCCGTCGTCGACGAACACATACTCCCAGCGGAGATCCCCGAGTTTCGAGATTACGTCCTGGAGTGCACGATGGAGTGGTTCGATGTTTTTCTCTTCGTTGAAGATAGGGACCACAATGCTCACGAGCCGCGTCTTTGAGGGAGCTGCCGACGTCACGGGCGGAGGTTACATGAATGCGTTTTGGAACGCATGAGTTGCAGCCGAACGAATGCAAGGTTCAATGTGTCCCCGATCAAAGCACCAAACACGTAGTAGATCACGGTTTTCGTGCCGCCACCAACGTACGCAGCTGCCGCCGCGGCGGTGCTTGTCGCGAGCACTCCAGCAACGCACGCCAAGGCTGTCCGCAGTTGACTGCGCACGGCGAGCGTTTGAATGTCACTGAGTAAGGCAATAAGGAAAGCTGCTCTCAAGCACGATCCAAAAAGCCATATGCGCTCTTGCCCTTGGGGGCGAAGGATGGCGTGATCAAGTGTGAGCGCGAACAGAAGAGCAACGATCACAAGGGTGGGCGCGAGAAGGCGCTGCATACGAACAACAAAACCAGGCAGTGGTGCTCTTGTCCGCGCAGCATGAAGCTCGTGGGGGAGAAGAACCTGCAAGAGCGCCGCGCCTCCGAAAAAGACCATTCGCGCGGCCAGCGCGATGCGCGAGAACGCGCCGGTCGTTGCCGCATCATGGGTGGACGAAACGGCGAGGATATCGATAAGCGGAAATACCACAGTCGCAAATGCAAGAAGAATAGGCCTAGCCAATCGGATTAACAAGGAACCAACGTGCGAGGTGGATACTTTAGAATAAGTGGGCTTAAATCCAGCATTCTTTGCCGAAGCCTCGGGTTTCACCGAAAACACGATTGCTGCCACCACGATTGCGGCATAGGAGCATACCGCCTGCGCCATATAGAATGACAGGGCTCGCGACGACCTTGGCCAGGCAAAGGGAAGCGCAAAGCGCAGCGTTGCCACGATGATGATTGTGATTGCCGCGTCGCCAAGCCGCAGGCGTGCTTGCAGTTGGCCAATGATTGCATAGAGAAGGACACTGCCGAAAACGGAAGCTATACCAAAAAGAAGTGGTGTATACCGGTTTTCGAGAATCACGAGCGATACGACGACCCCGAGCGAGACGATGCCGGCAGTGCGGACAAGCGAGCCCAAGGGGGCTTCGCGTATTGGCATGTCGAGCGAAATATACTGAATGACCGTCGCCACAGTGCCGACGAGCGTAGTCTGCGCAAGCCACGCACTGAGAAGTCCGAAGGATGTCGTGTCGAGTACGGTGGCCGCATGTACCTGATAAAGATAATTAAATACCCCCGCTGCGACGTTCGCGATCGTTAGAGCAAGCGCAGCGCGTGCACTCACGGCACACACTCGCGCGTAGGGCGTACCGGCCCAATGGAGGCGGGATTGCCTCTACACGCGTTGCTTATCACGAAAGACCAACCCATCTCCGTGCAGAAGTCTTTCTTGAAGGTTTCCGGCACATTCAAACGAAACATGACCCACGAGGCTCGTGTGCACCGCGCAAACGAGACAGCGCGGGAGAGATCTTCGGTGCCAAACGTGTCCTTCGACAAGGTCTGAATGAGTGCATGCTCTTCTGCACCCTGGTAAGGGGAATGCACGATCTTGCAAGACGAGCCGCGAAGTTCTGTGAAAGCTTTATAGTAATCGGTTTCGTTTGCGTTCCAGGTGACATACGGGACCGTAATTCCAGCTCCGCATTCGCCGCCCGAAGGGGGTAACGGAGGATGTGCCGGTGAAACGGGAGCAAGCATCACGGGATGCAGAGGCAAATACTCGACGACGATAAGCGTGAGTAGTGAAATCCCTACAAATACACGGCGCCTCCCAGACCTTGCGTGCGACCAGAGACGGGTGAAGACGACGCCTGCTCCGAGCGTCGCCGCAAACGCAACGAGAACCCCCACCCGACTCGGTACTCGAAATGCGGGAATGAGACGAGCGATGAGGAGCGCTGGACCAACCTCGATATCCTGAAAACGAATTGCCTGCGGCGAGAGCGATGTGAAAAATGCCGTTGCGCCAAGCAAACACGCAAAGATCGCAAGCTTCCGCTCCTCAAGGTGCAGCCGACGACGAAGCCCTCGTTTGGAAACTATGATTGCGAGCACGACGTCGGCGCCCAGCACCGTCCAGCGAATGCCATTCGTGCGTTCGTGGTAATCTCCACCCGTGGATGCGCGAATCTTGCGTGTGACGGCGCTACGCCACGGGAGAATATCGCGATCTCCAAAACGAACATCACCTCCGACATAGTCCTCGGCGCGTGCACCATACACGCGGAGAAAATTGTTGGCGGTTTCGCGAACATCCGCGGCGGATACCTCGGAGCTGGCGAGGCGTGCAGCATCTGCAGGCGACACTGGCATGATGCGCGTGAAGAGGAGGAAAAAAAAGGCCGGAGACCCCGCAAGCACTAGGCGAATCACCGCACGAATTTTTGGAACTCGGTGCGGAGCCAACATCGCATAAAGGATGATGAACAGCGGGCAAAAAGCGATAAGGATGATTGCGTAGTAGTGCGCTGCCATGACGGAAAAAAGGAGACATAACGCAGAAACCCAAAGATCGGTGTGTGACGACCACCCAAGCTTTTGGGGAGATCCGGCGAGAATACGAATCCCAATGGCAGCAAGTGGTGCGAAGTACACACCGACGAGGGCAATGTGAACCATGGCGCGCGCACGGGTGTAGGGGCAAACGGCGAAGGCAAGCGCGAGCGCAAAGGCAACAATACACGGGAAACCAAAAAGGCGTCCGCAGATATGCATTGCAAGACCGCTGAGGACAATATAACTCCAGACCACCGCCGTTGGCATGAGATTGATGCTGAGAAACGGTGCAAGGGCGAGAACGATGAGCCGCTCACTCCAGGGGATGAACACGGCCTGCCCGTTCGGGAAGCTAACGCTGTCGGTGTAGATTGCACCGAACAGAATCCGGAACGGATTATGACGAAATGTGTCGAGGACGAGTTGGTATTGCCAAGGGTTCGTGATGGAGTCGGTGCCATCACCGATCATCACCGAAGTGTTGCCAGCGAGAAGCTCGCGTGACGCGGGATGAAGCCAAATAAAGCCCGCAAGCGCGAAGAGTGCTACAATGACAAGCAGCTCAACAATGATGCGCCGGCACACAGTTGCCTTCTACCACGGTGGCGAGTATTCCGCGAGTGAGGCATTCGCGAGTTTTGACATCGACACAGGCAAAGACTAACGAATCGGCGAGGCTCATCAAAGGAGGCGCGGTTTGGACACAAACGCCGATGTCGAAATGTATGCGCGCAGCCATCCGCAGTTCGACGATGACATCGTCCCTGCGTTGCTCGAGCGGTATATATCGAGCAAATCGTTTCCAACCATTCTGGACGCGGGGTGCGGAGAAGGCTCGCTCGTGCGCGCCCTCATCAAACGGAGTTATGTGGGCGAGCGAGTTCTCGCGTGCGACGCGTCGTCGACCCGCGTTGCCCATCTCGCGAGAGAGCGAGCCCCCATCCATGCATTTGTTGACGACGTCGAAGAGCTCAAAAACGTCAAGTCAGGGTCCGTCGACTTTTTCATTTCGTCGCAGGTGATCGAGCACGTTGACGACGTACGCATGCTCAATGCGGTTGCGCGCGTTACCTACCCCGGATCGCTCATCTATCTCTCGACGATCCAGAAGCGCTGGTATGGTTGGTACTTCTATCGGAGTAAGGCTGGCTGGGCACTCGATCCAACGCATCTCCGCGAGTATCGCTCCGATGAAGAGTTGTTCGATCGAATCGATCCGAAGAAGTTTGTGGTCATCGAAAATCAGAAGACTCCACTGTTATTTCCAATCGCCGATTTTATCCTCCGCTGCATGCGTGAACAGAACCACGACCCTTTTATCTATCGCCGAAACGCATTGCTTAAGACCCTGCGAAAGATCGCGTTCCCCGTCATCGGATATTCGATGTGGGAGCTCATTCTCGAGCGCCGCTGAATCCCCACCCATTGTTCGACGGCGTATCCACGGCGCCGAGACTGTTTTCGATTCGTTCGTCCGGTTTTCGAGCAGTAGCGACGCTCAAACTGTTGCTGGGCATTCACAGCGAGACCGCGAAGAATACTTGCGCCGAAGGTTGCGACGACCGCCACATGAAGCGGTGCCATCCGTACGGCTTCGCGAACAGACTTCGCAAAGAGTGCGGTTGACGCAGCCGTCACCACCAATGCGCCTCCAGCAAGGAGCGGAGCCACAGGCGGCACGGCGAGCGAAAATCCAACGAGCGAAACGAAAACCAAGCCCCCTGCGAACACAATCCAGAAGAAGCGGCCGCGGTGTTCAAGCACGTGGTACTCGACGAATCCAGGGCCACGATCCCAGATACGGGCGATGAAGTCCCGTGCGTTTTCTCTCGGCACCCACTGAATGCGCACGTCAGGGCAGAGGACAATGGGCGTTGTTGCGACCATATCTTTCATGAGCAGGGTGTCGTCGCTAAAGAGATCTCCGTATTTCGCACTTGTCTTTAGGAATAGCTCACGTTCGCATAGCAGTACGCCCGTGCCCTTCAGATATAGGTCATAATTGTCTTTCGTGAGTGTGAGTACTCGGCGCGAATCTTGGAAGTGTCGACGGAAAATGAAGCGATGCGAGCGATCCCAATAGAGGCAGAAAACATTGCGTGTGATGTCAATATCAACGTGACCCATCACCGAACGATGCGCCTTTGCGACTGCCGCAAGTCTCTCGCCGAAGTTGTCGGGCAAGACGAGGCGCGTGTCGAGAAAAAGAATGCGCTCGCTTTGTGCAACCTTCGCGCCTTCGAGGCGCGCTCGAAACCTTCCAACATTCTTGGGCATATGCACCAGTCTAAGAAACTCTCCGCGGGGGCCCCCCGCAAGCTCGTTGAGAACCTCGCGTGTGCGATCGGTTGAACCGTCATTGACGACCACGATCTCGCGTGCGATGTCCAGCACGCCAGATTTGTGGAGGCTTGCCCATAGGTCCAGCAAGAATGCCGACATATTAAACGTTGGGATGACAACGGAGATATCGAGAGAGGTGGCAATGGATGGCATCACAGGCTCTTTGCGTCAATGGCTCTTCAAGCAATTGGAGGACTCGCCAAAGCGGGAGTCCTTCTTTACTCCCACTCATGCGGGATTCGCCATGGATTGCGCCGCCACGAGGATGGCGGACGGAGCGCTCGGGCGACCTCGGTGGCGGAGCGCGAGCGCAAATTCTCGACGAGCCCGAGTCCAAAGGCGAGTGTGCCGACGATCTCTTCGGGGGTGACGCCGCGAGCGCGAAGCTCTCGCACCGTGTTTGGGTGATCGTGGCGTTTCGCGAGTCTCTCGCCCGTTGGTCCGACGACGAGCGGCACGTGCGTGTAGCGAGGGATCGCTTCTGGCGGCGTGCCGAGCATGCGCATGAGCAAGATCTGCCTCGCCGTCGAGCCGAGTAGATCGGCGCCGCGCACCACGTCGGTGATCTCCATGGCCGCGTCGTCCACGGCGACGACGAGCTGGTAGGCGTAAATGCCGTCGCCTCTACGCAAAACGAAATCACCGACGCTCACGTCGACGTGCTGCTCGACCCTGCCATGAATGCGATCGACGAAGGATACGGTGCTGCCTTCGGGCACGCGTAACCGAAGCGCCGGCGGCCTTTTGAATGCGCGATTCTTTGGCAAGTTGCGACACGTGCCCGGATACATCACTTCCTCCCCCGCATGTGGAGCGCTCGCCTCCCGCGCAATCTCTGCTCGCGAACAATCGCACGGATAGATGAGGCCTCGTGCATTCAGCGCCTCGAGCGCGGCTTCGTATTTCGTCGCGCGCATCGACTGTATGTAGGGCGCATGCAATCCATCCATGTTGGGGCCTTCGTCCCAATCGAGCCCGAGCCATGCGAGGTCCGTCTCGATGCGTGCCGCCGAGCCCGCAACGATGCGTGGTGCGTCGATGTCCTCGAGGCGCAGCGTGACGTGGCCGCGTTCGTGGCAAGCGAGCGCCCATGACGCCAGCGCGGTCCACGCTCCACCGAAGTGCAGATCACCTGTGGGGGATGGGGCGAAACGCGTGCGGATCAAGCGCCCGATTGTAGACCGCTTTCAAGTTGACGCGAGGTCATACCGCTCGAAAGCGGTTATGCGGCCTGCAACTCGAGGACGGCAAAGGTGCGCTCATCGTCGATCCAGGCGTCGACGAGAGTAAGTCCTGCTTTGTGCGCCAGCCTCTCCGCTGAGGGCAGATCGTACTTGTACGAACACTCCGTGCGTATCGACTCGCCCTCGGCAAACGAAAAACTCCGTCCCGCGACCGAAATGGTTTGCCGCTTGCGGCTTACGAGGTGCATCTCGATGCACCCTTTCCGCGGCTCGTAAAAGGCGTAATGCGAAAAAGAATCGACGTCGATGTTGCCATGGAGCTCGCGGTTCATCCGTACGAGCACGTTCTTGTTGAACGCTGCAGTGACCCCGGCCGCATCATTGTAGGCTGCATGAATTCGGGATGGCTCCTTCCTCAAGTCGATGCCGAGCACGATGAGCCCACCCATGCCTGCAGCCACGCGGAAGTGTGTGAGCAATTGCTCGGCCTCGGGAGGCTCGAAGTTGCCAATCGTAGAACCCGGGAAATAGACGACGTTGCGTGCATTGTCGTCGCTCGGAGGAAGCGGCAACTCCAGAGTGAAGTCCGCGCAGATGGGTACGATGTGCAGCCAGGGAAGCTCCGAACGCATGCGCACCGCGGTCATGGCAAGGTGCTCGCGCGCGATATCCATGGGAACGTACGAGCTGCATCGCGCGGCGCCGAGCTCGCCGAGAAAGAGCCGTGTCTTCGTTCCGCTGCCCGCGCCAGGTTCGACGACGCGAACGCGAGGGCCCCACGTGGCGGCAATCTCGCCTCGCTTGCGCTCGACGATCGATAGCTCGGCACGCGTGACGTAATACTCTGGAAGCTCGCAAATGGAATCGAACAGGGCCGAGCCGGCGCGGTCATAAAGCCATTTCGGTGAGAGCGTTTTTCGCTCTGCGCCAAGGCCGGCGATGACCTCACGCGTGAAGCGCTGACGTGTCACGGAGACCGAAGACGGCGGACAATCCGTATTCTCGTGCAGGGTCATCATGCTTGAATCTCTCCATTCAGATCATCAATCGCGCGCGAGTCGAATTCCCGAAAACTGCCATTGGTCCTTTGGGTAAAAGAAGTTTCGATATGTGATGCGCGCGTGCCCTTTCGGCGTGGCGCACGATCCGCCGCGCAGCACCATTTGGTTGACCATGAACTTGCCATTGTATTCGCCGAAAGCCCCCTCGGCTGCACGGTAGCCGGGGTATGGCAAATAGGCACTTTGCGTCCATTCCCAGGTGTCGCCCATCATCTGAGTGAGCTCGGGCCTGCCGTCCGAGGAGGCTCTCTCAGGCGCGGCGGCGATGGGGTGGAAGTGTTCGTCATCGACCCAGTGAGCCTGCACTCCTTGGCTCGATGCCGCGGCGATTTCCCATTCTGCCTCGGTTGGCAGGCGTGCACCGGCCCAGCGTGCGTAGGCTGCGGCTTCGTAGTAGTTGGCGTGGCACACGGGGACGTCGCTCTCGAGATCGCGCTCCCCGCGGAGCGTGAAGATGCGCGGGCGTTCGCGCGAGCCACGCTCGGGCATGGCCCAGTAGAGCGGGCCGCGCTGGGCATTCGCATTTACCCACGCCCAACCGTCCGAGAGCCATAATTCGGGGCGCTCGTAACCGCGGTCTTCGATGAATGCGAGGTATTCGCCTTCGGTCACGAGACGCGTCGCGATCGAGAAAGGTGCAAGATACACCTTGTGCCGCGGCCCTTCGTTGTCGAAAGAAAAGCTCCGCCCATCGTGACCAATCTCAGCGACGCCGCCTTCGAACGTGCGGAATGCGAGCGGCAATGTCCCGCTGGAACGTTCCGGAGCACGCAGCGGCGGGTGCGCGGCATAAGCGGGCAAGAGCGGATTCGAGGAGAACATATGCTTGATATCGGTGAGCAAGAGCTCCTGGTGCTGCTCCTCGTGATGCATGCCCAATTCGAGCGCCGGTGTGATTTCCGCAAGGCGCGGTGAGCCTTCGAGATCCGCGAGGCGCGCGTCGATGGCGCGTCGATACGCGACGATCTCGTCGAGAGGAGGGCGGGTGAGCATGCCGCGCCGTGGCCGCGGATGGCGTTTTCCGACGGCGTCGTAGTACGAGTTGAAGAGATAGTCATACTGCTTGCGGATGGGCGGAAGCCCCATTGGCTGCAGCACGAATCTGTCGAAAAACCAGGTTGTGTGGGCCAAGTGCCATTTGGCCGGGCTCGCATCCGGCATGGATTGCACAACCATGTCTTCAGGCGAGAGTGGCTCTGCGAGCCGACTCGTCGTGCGTCGGGTGGCAAGGAGCTCAGAAATGATCGTCGCGCGTCCGCTCATGGCCTTTGCGATGTAGGAGCCCAAGGGCGCTACGACAATGCTCAAAAGCGCCGCAGACCGCTTTCGATTTGCCGCGATCTCATCGTTGGGGCCTGCGGTGCGGTCAGTTGGAGCCCCATCCGCGCGCTCGCTACGCTCGCTGCGCTGCCTTGTATGAACCGTCTGGTGGAAGCGAAGGGAATTGGTGGTCGAAGCGAGGAGGGGGCGCAGGGGAAGAGACGAAAAAGTTGTAAGC
>WQYX01000036.1 GCA_009781005.1 Polyangiaceae bacterium
CTCACCAAGGGCAGCCTCTAACCAGCTCATGCCCTCTTTCTCGCCGACATCCACCCCGATGGAAAGTCTCTCCCGCTGTCCTCTGCATGAGCGAGCTCTCTCCGCCTAATGGAGCGGCATTGCATCTAGCCCGGATCATTCATGACGCGATTGCGATAGGCGGTCCGATCCTCTTGCTGCAAAGGCGTACGGCGCTCCTCGGACCTGCGGCGTACGTTACAGTACGCCTCGGTCCTGCGATACGGCGTGCGCCCTTTTCGCTGCGGTCTCGGTCGTCTGCAGAAATCGCGTCGTGAATTATCCGGGCTAGGGCCGCCGGTCGTTTGCCTCGTCATCGGAATTGCCGGATCGAAATTCATCCATGACTGACCAAGGGATGATCCACACTGCTCCTCACAACGGAACATACCGCGCACACACAACCCGGTTTTCCGTTGTTTCCCAAGCAACACATTCCTTCATCTAGACCCGAATTTCGTACCGGAGCCCTGGCACGCTTTGTGGGTACAGGTCTGTGAAGCGGCGACAATCGCTGCGTGAAGTCCCGATTAACCATCCAAACCCAAGCGGTGGTGCGGAAATGATGCTCAAAAAGACGCGTGGCGCAACCATGGTAGAGTACGCGCTTCTCATCATTGCAGTCATGGTTCTCGCGGCCGCCGCGTATCGCCAGCTCGGTCAGGGCGTGAATATAAATGGAGCGAAGGCAGCCGCGACGCTCAAATAGAGCGCCTTAAGTCGCGGATCGAGAATTCTGCCGAATTTCAAGCGGCGAAAGCATGTCAACGAGCTTTGCTCCTGCCATTTGAGGTGGCGCATCACGGCGCCGATGGGCCGAGATCTGCTGCATAAAGCCATTTCTCGTCTTTGAAAATGACATTACGCGTCAACAGCAAACGAAGGGATGATTCAATGAGGCCACTTTCCACCACGATAGCAGGCACCCTGGCATTGTCCTTGGGTTTGATGTTTTTGCCACGCTCGGCGCTGGCAAATCTCCCCGGAACGCAAGCAGCTCCCGATCGATGGTATTACAGCACTGACTTCGTTTTTGGAAGCTGTCTCAAAGATTCCCAGAAATGCAGCGCCGCCTACGGCAACGCGGCCGCAGCGTGCAGCGCCGAAATCAACGCCTGGAACTCCACCTACGGCGACTCCGTAACCTACCAGGGCGTGGAGTCACAATACGTATGCAAAACCGACAATGTTGGGATCACTTATTGGGCGATTCCGGGATGCTCGAACGGCCAGCTTTCTTGGGCGGCCGATCAAGGAACCTACGTGTGCACGATGTGTCCCCAGCAAAGCCACCCTGCGAGCACGGGCGACGGCTGCGCATGCGATGACGGTTATTCCGAAAACAATGACCATACAGCGTGCGTAAAACCCATTGTCGTTGGTTTTTTCAATGGGATTAAGACAACACCTGGCGGAGCCGCAAGCTCATTGCAGGCCATCGACGACTTGATGGGCCCAGATCGAAATGGCACCCCGCTAAACTACCAGCTCTTTTACAACCAGACCAACGGCTTCCTAGAGGATGTCGCGGAGGTTTTTGAGCAGCGCAGCGCTGAGCTCGACGGCGCACTCAACAATCGCTGGGAATACTTCTGGGATATGCTTTCGGGTCGCCAAAATGACTCCGATTCCTTCCTCGGTCGCCTTGTCAACGCAACCAAAAACTGGGCCACCGGTGGCACCATTGGCGCCTTTGCGGGCGTTATCGATGGCCTCTCCAATGACATCCTCGGCAAAGCGGCAGCTTGGTTGGCAGGCAAGATAAGCGATCCGCCCACCGAAGCCGATTACGCCGCGCACCTGGCCAAGCTCAATAGCCTTTCCAGCACGAGCAAAGGCTTCGTATTGGTGGCGCATTCGCAGGGGAATCTGTTTGTCAACCATGCTTACGACGGTTTCGCCGCTGCCCATCCAGAGTCGCCCACCAAAGTGGTGCACGTGGCACCGGCCTCTCCCACGCTCCGGGGAGATTATATTTTGTCAAGCTCCGATCTGGTCATCAACGCATTGCGCATTCAGGGCATCACCTCCGTGCCACCCATCAACTGGACCAACCCACCGAGCACCAAAGACCTCCTCGGCCATGGTCTCGTAGAGATCTACTTAGACCCCGGACGCGATGGGCGCGCCAGAGTCCAGACGATGACCACCACGGCACTCGATGCGGTCAACAACTGAGCCAGTTTCCTCGGGAGAACGAAGATGAAATCGCGAAACACTCATCGGACCGCAAACCATTTCGCCATCTGCGCGGCCGCATTGCTGGCCACATTAACCGCATGCGGGAAGGACAGCTCCAACTCATCCCCGCCACCATCCTCCTTGACAGATGGGATTGCTTCTCTGGAGGCCAACGGCACGCTCCCGAAACTGGATCGCTCGACGGACGTTGCCGGGCCGGACGCTAACGGCAACGGCGTGCGCGACGACATTGAAGCGTGGATCAATACCCAACCCGTCACAACCGACCAGAAAACAGCACTCATGCAGAACGCACGGGCGTTTCAGCATACGCTGACGGTCGATCTGACGGATGCCACCGCGTTGGAGAGCAGCAGGAACGAGCTCATGGCCGCCGTACACTGCGGCAGCAGCCGTTTCCCAGCCTTTGCCGATTTCTATCCATACAACCAAAAAATAGAAGCCATCACGGCCAATACACGCGAGCGGGCGATGCGGTATATCCAATACAATGTCGCCTCCTCGGAAACATCCAATACACTGCCTAATTACGACACCTGCGAACCGTAAAACCGACCGCTCTCTGGCAAGCTCGGCCGAGATCCCTATTTGCAGAGGTGCCCTTCCGCCCAAGCACGGCGGATAGGGCCCGTCAGGATGAACGATGAGGTGCAGCCGAGGCGGACCCTAAGAGCGTGTGGACGTTGCACCTGATAGCTGAGGCACCCTCGGCGCGAGCTTGTCATAGATGTGAGCTGGTTGCACGCATCGAGGTGTGACCGCTCCTTGAATGCCTTTCATGCTCACGGTACCCTGGTCGATGAAATGAGGTCGTTGTTCGCCGCCGTCGTCCTCACGGCATTCGCTATATCAAGCTGCAAAGACCTCGATCCACCGCCGCCTCCACCATTCGACGTCTACATCAAGGTGGAGAGCGATCCGGGCCACCCTGTCGTCGGAGCCACCGTTACGCGCGCATCGAACGTTCTCGCCACGACGGGCCCAGACGGCCGCGCTATGATCACGCTTACGGGCGCCGAAGGCGATACCACCGATGTCATGGTCAAATGTCCGGAGATCTTACAGTCACCGACAACGCCCACGACCATTCGGCTTACGCGGTACGCCGATCCAAAGAAAATGCCCGAATACGCCGTCTTCTGCCCACCCCTGCGCCGGCACATCGTGGTTGCCATTAGGGCCGAGAACGGCGCAAACCTTCCCGTCAAATACTTGGATAAGATCGTTGCGCGAACGGACGTTTCGGGCGCCGCCCATTTCCTTCTGGACGCCATGCCGGGCGAGAAGATCGTCGTAACACTCGACACGAGCGAAGCACGGCGGTTGAGTGCTCAGCAACAAAACCCGTCCACGGCGTTTTTTGCCCGCCCCGCCGACGAAATCCTGGTTTGGGAGCAAAAGTTCGTGCTCGACAAGGTGAAACCGATCGGAATCCGGCGCGGACCTTGTCCCGTCGCGTGCGAGATATGTCCCCCGGGTTGCCCCAGAAGATAAGACCGCACGGCGGCGTAAATGTTGAGCTTCCGATAAGGTATCCGGATCTAAATTTGTCCATGATTGTTCTCGAAATGATCCAGATTGACGCAAACAGCGGAACTTTCGGCGTGCAAGCAACTGCCGAAATTTCGTTGTTTTCTAAGCAACACTCTCCTTCCGACCGTCTCCCACACCACGGCAACGCGTTGGCACATCTCGTGGATATGGTTGCCTGCGAAGCAACGAGGCAACGCCTCAAAGTGTTTGGTTGGGCGGCTTGCTCAACCCTTTTCAGCAGTAACGAAAAGAAGGAGAATTCCCATGTCCAAGGCCCAGATGATGCTCAAGAAGACGCGTGGCGCAACGATGGTGGAGTACGCGCTTCTCATCATTGCAATCATGGTTCTCGCCGCCGCCGCGTACCGCAAGCTCGGCACTCAGGTGCAGGCGAACGCAGACAAGTCGACCAGCACGCTCGCCCAGTAAGAATTCGTCACAACGCTGGAGCGGTAGCGCGACGTTTGAAAATTCTTGGTCGGATGATGCATCCGACTTCCGATAACCGAAATGAAGAGAGGGAGAATTCCCATGTCCAAGGCCCAGATGATGCTCAAGAAGACGCGTGGCGCAACGATGGTGGAGTACGCGCTTCTCATCATTGCAATCATGGTTCTCGCCGCTGCCGCGTACCGCAAGCTCGGCACTCAGGTGCAGGCGAACGCAGACAAGTCGACCAGCACGCTCGCCCAGTAAGAATTCGTCACAACGCTGGAGCGGTCTTCGCCGCGTCGTCGCGGAGTACGCACCGATGAACGAGCCGTATGCCCACGTCTTCTTGGTTGTTGCGGTAGCGGTGAGTGCGGTCGCAGCTTGGTTCGATTGGCGCCGCGGCGAAATTCCGAATTGGCTTACTTATGGTGCTCTCGCTCTTGGCCCGCTAATTCATATGGGCCGAATGCTTGCGGCCCGCCAAACCATGGAGGCAGCGCTTACGGAGGGTGGTTTCTCCATCGTAGGCGCGCTTGTGTGTGGCATTGTTCCGGTCATCCTTTATCGGCAAGGAGCCATTGGCGGTGGTGACGTCAAACTTCTCGTGGCCATGGGGGCACTGCTTCAAACGATGTACGGTGTGGAAGCTCAAATGTACGGCTTTTTTGCGGCCGCGATCGTAGCTCCTGCCCGTCTTGCATATGAGGGTAAGCTTCTCTCAACCCTGAAAAATGCGTTGACTATCTTTGTCAATATGTTCCGGCCTGCGTCAAAACAGGAGGCCGTAGCGGAGTCAACCCTTTCCTGGTTTCGTCTGGGGCCTCCCCTGGCTTTCGGGGTTGCACTCACCGCCTATCTTCATTGGTAGGCCTTTTGCATAGCTTAGGTGACTACGGCACATGCTTCCTGGAAGCATGGACGCCAAGGAGATCATCATGATGCGTTGGCTTCAATTGCGTGCACGGGTTCGTGGAAGGCGCGGCGTTGTCATGGTGGAATACGCCCTCCTCCTCGTCGCCGTCGGAATCCCTACGATAGTGGGATTAGGGTTAGGCGGCGCTCGTATGCTTACCGGCTACGTGCAAACGCGAAACGCCATCCTCCAACCCAACCCATGAGTGCTGCCATGTCGAAACGACAATCCTTGCAGGGTCGCGGAGTTCGGGGTTTTCATCGTGACCGGCGCGGCGCGGTGCTGGTGGAGTTCATTGTCGCGTTTATGCCTCTGATGATCACGTTTTCTTCGTTTGCGCAGATGGCGCAAATCGTAACGGCGCGCCTCATGCTGAGACACGCAACCGTTGTCGGTGCGCGCGCAGCATCCGTCATTTCGAATGCAAATAACAATACGCCAGACCAAAAACAGGGCAATAACCAAGATGAAATTAAAGCTGCTGTGATAGCCGCTCTCGGTCCGACGGATCCGAAGACAGGTCTTGGTCTCTGGGAGAAGACCATGGGGGACCTGACGGTCGATGTTAACGACCAGTCGAGCTGCGACGATCCCTATGGGCTGGTCACTGTGAGAGTTCGCGCGAATTACCGATGTGCCGTCCCCTTCGGGAATCGCCTCGTGTGCGGCCTCACCGGCACGCACCCAATTGATGATCAGCTTGGATTTCCCCATCAAGGCGCTCGTTACGCAGACGGTGGAGGCGCGAAATGTGGCAATTGAGTCCTACAACCGCGAACGGAAGTTCGGTCATGTTTCGTGAACTCCATGAAGACCAACGCGGAGCCATCATGCTGATGGGACTCTGCATGTCGTGTTTTCTGATCGGCGCGCTCTGGTTCATCATTGGAGTGGGTGACGCCATTGTCTTCCGTGACATGATGCAAGAAGCCGCCGACCATGCAGCTTTCACATCTGCGGTCGTGCACGCGAAGGGGATGAACTTCATCTCGGCGTGCAATCTCATTTTGCTCGGAGCAATACTGGTCCACATTCTGTTGGGTATTGCCAACGATATTGCGCTCGCGGCCTGCATATTGTGGTGGCCCTCATGTCCGGCTTACATTGAAGTACATGACCTCTATACGGGATACGCCAAAATCCTGAAAAGTGCCATTGCGCCAACAATTCATAAGATTGAGCTGGTCGCCGCATATTCATACCCATATCTCGGTTTTGTGGACGCCGCGAATATCGGTTCAGACTACGGCAAGTTCGGTAACCCCAAGCGGGACGTGCTTACAGCTGCCATAAGTCCATCGATGGCACCAACTGGTGTGCTAAACTTATTCAGTGGAAAGTCCTCCTCAAAAACGAAGGTAGGTCTTCCGGTCGAGCCAAAGCCATACGACTCCGTTTGCGATAGAATAGCAAAAGGAGGCGTTGACTTTCTAATGGAGACCATCGGGAAGAATCCAAACAGCAAAACCGCAAAGTTCGCCAAAGGCATTATTGGCGGGATACTTAAATTCCGCTATTGCAATTCGTGCGGGGCGGACAGCAACAAAGATGGGACACCTGTCGACAACTCAAAGATCGACACTAGCTCAAAGCATGCCGCGGGCGATCTTGCGAATACGATGAAAGACGCCAACAAGAAAATTGGGGAGGGGAATGCCGAGATTGCGGCAAACAACCAAAAGAATGGCACGTCGGACAGTCCGGTCGATGGAGTCGCGAATAGTGTGATCAACTCTGCGTTTAGCGCCGCGTGCAGCGGCTCATTTGATCCTGGTTTCGACACATGGTGGGGCGAAGACGGTCCCCTCGTGCCGTGGTCGCAGACAGCGAACGGCAGTGCATGGCAGCAGGTTTGGGCCATTAATTGGGCACCGTCCTATCAGGACACAAGCACACACCGCGTGGCGATTGCCAAACGCATGAGCGAACGCTTGGTTGGTCAGGAGGATGCGCCACAATCCTCATATTACGCTCAAGCGGAGTTCTATTTCGATTGCGCAAACCAGTGGAGTGACACCAATTGCGACGGCGACGACAATGCTGGCTACCAAATGCGATGGCGCGCGCGGATGAGGCGCTTGCAGCTGCCGGAATATGGGCAAATGCTCGCAGGCTTTGGCCTGGGTTTTCTCGAGAACATGAAGGGCTTCAAAGACCTTCAGAGCCTCGTGACCAACAAATTGGGAAGCCTTATTGGCATCGACCAAATTAGTGGTGTACTCTCAAAAATTGTTGGCACAGGCGGATACAAGGGCGCCGTGGGCGCAAGTACAGATATGCTCCAGGACTGGATAAACGGACAGCTCACCGGTTCGTCGCTCGGCCCCAACAAGTCAGGCAGCTATCACTAAGGGAAAAACGATGAACCACAGCATCTCCCACCTTGGTTTGGCACCCAGCGTTCGCCGACGTTACAAATGGATGCGCGGCGCGGCACTCGTTGAGGCCGCCGTTGTGATTCCCGTCATGCTCGTGTTCCTCGGGCTCATCGTTTTTGTCCACAAAGCGTATGACACAAAAATCGTCAAGCAAACGAACACGAGAGCGACCACTCTCTACTACGCGTCGCACAATTGTAAAGGCAACGTGCCTGACAGCCTTAGCCCTTCGGGGGTTGGCACTAGCTCACAGGCCGACCCAGTGGCCGGCGATGGTACTGTTCAGAAAGGCGGTTCGAGTACAAAGCTTGATGCCACCGCAGGCCTCCAAACGGCCTGGAACTATGCGCACGTAAAACCTGAGGATACAACCGTAACCGGTAGCGCCTCCAACGATCGCAAGATTGTTTCCCTTTCTCGTAATGTTCACTCGGAGTCTGAAGTCTACTGCAATGAGGACGTGTGGAGTGGCGCACTGGGGAATAATCCAATAACGGCGGTTTACGCTGCAGGCAAGGAGCTCTTCAGCCAAGGCGCCGCCGCATTCGGTTTTTGAGAGGGTACGACTATGTGGTTAATTCGCACTTCACCCAAGCGAGTACGACACGTAAAGGGGTTAATTCGAGCAGGCGCCTATGTTGGGCTGGTCAGTCTCGTGTTCGGCGTGGTGCAGCTTCGCTCGGCGCGAGCGGAGGTCGGTGATCGCTCAATAGAATTCGGGCGGCAAATGATGCAGCTCGCCAATGCAACGAACCGCGACCTCAATAAGCTAACATTCAATGGCCAACCCATGTGGCTCGGAAGCGGTATTGCGAACGACTCCACCGCAGCGATCCTTGATCGCTACGAATCGTATTGCTCGAAGAATATCGCGCAGCCAACGGAGAGCTGGCGTGAGCTCGCGAACAAGGCAGACGCTTCGGTGGATAAGAGCTTCATCTCCACTGGCATCATGCGATCGGGTACCAAGACCGGCGACGAGGGTTCCGTCATTTGCTTCACAAAGGGAGAAAATTCGAAGGGCTCTGTCGCAGATGCGGTCCGCGCGTTTGGCGAAACGGGCCAACTCGGTGCATTCGGCAACTTACGATATGCGTACGCTAAGAAAACCGAAAGCGGCCGTACACTCGTGCTTACCGCGTGGACCGACGACAAATTCAACCTGAAGGATCTGGTCCCTAAGGAAGGCAAAGATGCGGGCGGGGCGGACTTCCCCGAACTGCCGAGGCCGCCAGCAAGCCTCCGTATATTCGCGGCTCAAGTCGAAGGCTCGCCGTTCGGTGTAAATATCTACCAGAGTCAAGATGCGCCCACAGAAGTCGCCGCATTCTATGATAACGAGATGATCCGGCGCGGCTGGCGCGGCTTCGACCCGAAGTTCGAGGATAAAGACGTCGACCGCTCGTTTGCTCGCCTCTACGAACGTGAGGGAGTCGTTCTGACCCTGGTTTCTGGGGTGAGAGACGGTGCCACGGTGACAGCTCTCGGCCTTGCGGGTGCGAGCGCGCACGATGGGCTCGGCGCAAAAAACGACGTGTCTCAATCTCAATAAAGATGTCTGCTGTGGCTCCACCTGGGTCGGGACCTTAAGCCGTGCCTTTAGGCGTTGATGACCTTCAGTGTTTTGCCAATGGCCTTCACACGATCGAAAGCAACGTGTAGTATCAAGATCACATGAATCGTCGTGCTCTGCTTATCGCCTTTGCGGTCGGAGCCTTAGGTCTTGTGCTGTTACTTCTTTATCAACAGAAGTTCGAGAGCGCGGCCTCTGGCGGTGAAAAAGTCAAGCTGCTTATCGCGGTCAAACGAATCGAGCGCGGCAAGCCCATCGCCGACGACATGGTCTCGCTCCGCGAGGTCCCCATCGCATACGTCGATGAGCGCGCCATTCGCGGCACGGACAAAAACAAGATTTTAGGACTGCGAATAGGCAATACGGTCAAAGAGCAACAAATGTTGCTTTGGACAGATCTCACAACGGGTTCGGATGATCGAAAGGACCTGAGCGCGCTCGTTTCGCCCGGTTCGCGCGCAATCTCAATTCGAGTGTCGCGAGATGAGTCGAGCGTCGCGCTCGTACGGCCAGGCGACTATGTCGACGTCATTGGCGTGCTCGGCGGTGGTGCCGCCAGCCCCGAAAAGAGCAGCGCTACGGTCCTGCTCCAGCGCGTGCTGGTTCTTGCCGTTGGAAACGACACGTCGCCAAATTCGGTCGAACAACGCGGCAGCAGCAACAATCCCATTGAAAACATGTTGACGTTGAGTCTCTCGCTCGGAGAAGCGCAGATTCTTTCCCTTGCGGCCGATCGCGGCAAGTTGACAGTTGCAGTCCGTAATCCCGACGACCAGCAGAAACCCGCCGTCTCGGATATTGACTCCGTCGTCGAAGCAAAGAAGAAAGTCGAAGTCACAACGAGACCGCAAGGGCCCACCAAGATCCCCAACTTCGGAGCACCGCAATGATGCGTACGTCGAAACGTTCCCGCGCGCTTCGCGCACTGCTCGCCATTTGCGCGTGCACACCCGCAGCCCTGGTTACAGCGTATCCAAAGCCCGTGTTCGCTCAAAGGGGCGCCTCGCACGAAGAGATTACGCTCGCTGTCGGCGAATCGAAAACGCTCTCGACAGCCGGGGTAAAAGAATACTCGGAAGGCGTCAAGGGCATTGCCGACATCTCGATGGCGAGCGATTCGCGAACGTTCATCATCACCGGCAGAAAGCCCGGCACAACCACGTTCCTCCTCATCAAGAACGATGGTTCGCAAACAAGTTACGACATTAGCGTAGCAAACAAGAATCCGGCAATTGTCGAAAACGAGCTTCGCGATTTCGTCAAGCCTTTTGGTACGGTGAGAACGCGCCGCGCCGGAGCACGCATCTTCCTCGAAGGCACCGTCGCAACCGACGCCGATCTCAAGAGCATTCAGCAGCTTTTGCCCACGTACGCTGGCCAGGTCGAGTCTCTCGTCACCGTCGGCGTCTCGGAACGAAAACTCCTTATTCGATTGGATTTCTTCTTCGTCCAATATGAAAAGACGTCCGGATACCAAGCGGGGATTGGCTGGCCCTCATCCATCGGTGGCGTTTATAATAATATGCAAGTTGTCCAGAGCAACTTCAGCTACGATTTCGTTTCACGTGTAACAACGGCAGCCAATGCGTCCATTGTCAACCAGCCACTCCCGTCGCTGGACATCGCGTCGCACCATGGATGGGCAAAGGTGCTCAAGCAGTCGAGTGTCATCACGGCAAATGGAAGCGAAGCAACATTCCAAAATGGCGGGGAGTCGAACTTTATTCAAAGTATAGGCCTTAACATGGGGCTCGTGAGTGTGAAATTCGGAACGAATGTTACCGTGCTGCCTCGATACGATTCGGCCACGCGTGATGTCGAGATCAAGCTCGGCGCCGACGTGGCTGACTTAACTCCTCCGGCCGTCGCAAACGGGCCACCTAGCCGCACTACAACAAAGCTGGAAACCCAAGTCACACTCAAGCTTGGTCAGGCACTCATTGTGTCCGGCATCAAGACTGCTTCGCAACGGCACAACGTCAGCGGCCTGCCGGGTCTCAGCGAGATTCCGATTCTCGGCATTCTCTTCGGAAGTCATTACCAAGAGAAGGACGAGACAGAGGGCGCCGTGTTTATCGTACCAAGCGTCGTCGATACGGTCCCGAAGAGCGCCATCGAGCTCATTAACAATGCCATGTCGACTTATAAGGATTACGGTGGGGCGTTTTCGTCTGCCGACATTTCGTCTGTCGACGCATATCCGAAAACGCCGCCATCGGCGAAGTAGGTGCAACGAAGTCCCATGCAGGTACAAGTCGTCATTCGGTCCGACGATGGGATGCAGAGGACCGAGATCTGCCCTGCTGACGGGGTGATCACGATTGGTCGACACCCGCAGTGCACGCTGCGGCTCGACAGCGATCTCGTCTCCCGACAGCACGTGATCGTGCGACCAGGCCCCAACACGCTCCACGTCGAGGACGTGTCACGAAACGGAACCATCGCGGGCGATATTCTCTTGCGACGCGACATCGTGGAGATCCCCTACGGCACACCTGTTGTCGTTGGCGATTTCACCGTCATCATGTACCCGGCCGATGACGGTTCCGCACCGGGCAATATCGCGCCCACCGTCGTGCCACCGGTCCCGCAAACACATGCGAACAGTGGGATGTTTCGGCCCAGCGCGAATCGCACAACTGGCGTGCCTGCGACAAACGGAGCAAGCGCCCCCATTCTCGCGCACGTGGGAGGAAACCCACCACCGCAAGGCATCCACCTCGCTGCGCGTGGAGAAGACGATGAACGCAAGAACGATGTCGAACTTCGCCGCGACATCCACAAGCGGCTGCTCGAATACCTCGATCTTGCAACCATCGATGCAAAGCAGCTCGACGATCCGTCCATGCGCCCGAAGGTGCTCGGCGCGCTTCGTCGCATCATCGAAAGCTTGGCGGATCGCATTCCGGCCCGCATGGATAAGGACACGCTCATCGGCGAGCTCGCCGATGAGGCGCTCGGGCTCGGACCGCTCGAGCGATTCTTAGGCGACGCGACGATTACCGAGGTCATGGTCGTCGACCCGAATACGATTTACATCGAGCAAAATGGCAAGATTGTGCTGTCGCGCTCACGCTTTACCGACGACGAGCGCGTGCGTGCTGTCATCGAGCGCATTGTCACGCCGCTCGGGCGGCGTATCGACGAATCTTCACCGCTCGTCGATGCGCGCTTGAAGGATGGATCGCGCGTCAATGCCGTTATCAAACCCATCGCACTTCGCGGCTCGTGCATCACCATCCGCAAGTTCTCGAAAGTCCCGCTCACGCTCGACAAACTCATTCAATACGGATCCATTACGAAACGTATGGGGACGTTCCTCACGCGCTGCGTGCACGCGAAAAAGAACATCGTCATCTCGGGAGGCACGGGCTCTGGTAAAACCACGCTACTCAACGTGCTGTCCGGTGCAATCCCGGCCGACGAGCGTATTGTCACCATCGAAGACGCCGCCGAACTTCAACTCAAGCAGCCGCACGTCGTATCGTTAGAAACGCGACCCGCAAATCTCGAAGGGCGTGGAGAGTACACCATTCGCGATCTCGTGAAGAACGCGTTACGCATGCGACCCGATCGCATCGTCGTGGGTGAGTGCCGCGGTGGCGAAGCGCTCGACATGCTGCAAGCGATGAACACAGGTCACGACGGCTCGCTCACGACGACGCATGCAAACTCCCCAGAGGAAGCACTGAGCCGCCTCGAGACACTGGTGCTCATGGCCGGCGTGGACCTACCTGTACGCGCCATCCGCGACCAAATTGCCTCCAGCATTCACGTCATCGTGCAACAAAGTCGACTGTCAGACGGTTCGCGGCGTGTGACCGCGATCAGCGAAGTCATCGGCATCGATCAAGACACTGGCGAGATCGAGCTTCGTCACATCTTCCAGTTCGTACGTACCGGAACAGGCGCGGGCGGCAAAGTGGAAGGCGAATACCGTGCAACTGGATATTTACCCTCGTTTTTGCCATTGTTTCTCGTGATGGGCCTCGTGAAGAAGGGAGAGCCGTACCTGTAATGAATACGGTAAAGCACATTCTTCATTTGCTCACGTCGGTGCCCGTCATGCGTTGGGGCGGCACGATATTGCTCACGTTTGCGATTTTTCTGGCAACGCTGCAGATGATCACCGACGAAACGGGGCTGCCTTATCGGTATTGGGGGCGCTACGTTGGCTGGCTCGAGCGCAAGCTCCGCTCGATGTTCATCTTCACACCCGGCCGCCTTATTGCGATGGGCCAGCTCATCGCGATGTTCGGTATCGTCACGGGTGCTCTTCTTTTCGATTTGCCATTGTGGTGGGGATTCATCATCCTGATAGCCATCAGCCCCGCCATTTATATCGAGACGGAGCGACGCAAGCGCATCACCATGATTGAAGACCAGCTCGACAACTTCATTCTCGCGCTTGCCAACGCACTCAAGTCAACGCCGAGTATCGGCGCTGCGTTCGGCTCGGTCGTGACTGTCGTCGACGATCCCATCCGCAAAGAGATCGATCTTGCGATTAAGGAAATGAAGATTGGTTCAACGCTCGATCAAGCGTTGCTCCACATGGCATCACGCGTTGGTAGCCGGGAGTTGGATTCCGCCCTCTCCTCCATACTCATCGGTCGACAGGTGGGAGGGAATCTGCCGCGAGTGCTCGAAACCACGGCACATTCACTACGCGAGATGAAACGCCTCGAGGGCGTCATCAAAACGAAGACGGCCGACGGACGCATGCAATTGTGGGTCATCGGTGCACTGCCAGCCGTTGTTTTGGTAGCGCTCGGCACGCTTTGGCCGGGCTATTTCCGACCCCTCACACAAAGCGTGACCGGATACGCCATCATTGCCGGCGTGTCCGTGTGTTGGGTATCCGCACTCATCCTCGCTCGTAAAGTGCTCTCGGTGGATATCTAAAATAGTCGCCATGGGATTGTCAAAACTTGTCGGCCCAAACATCTATACATTCGCGCTTCGCGCGAGTGCCACGTTGCTCGTTGCCGTCGCACTCGTTGCCGCAACGTACATTGTAGTAAACGCGCCCACTCGCGTGGCAAGTCGCCTTGGCTTACGCGGACTCAAACGACAGCGCGCGCTACAAACGAACGAGGCATGGGCGAACATCGAACCCCTCGTGCGCTGGCTTGGCGTTCGCGTCAGCGGTATCCCAACGGACGAACAGCGCGCCGCACTCGATCGCCAAATTTCCCTCGCAGGAGACTTCCTCGGTCTTACCCCGGACGAATACCTCGCACTCTTCATTCTTTCGGGATTCGGCGGTGCTATTGGGGGAGCCGCCGCCGGATTCATGCTCGACATGGGTGGACTGCTCGTCGTCGTCGGAATCGTCATTGGGCTTGGCATCCCGTACATGGTCGTCAGCGGCGAAGCGCAGGAACGATTGAAAAACATCAGCCGCGGCCTGCCGTACGTCATCGATCTCATGGCGTTGGCCATGGGCGCGGGACTGGATTTCCCCGGTGCTATCCGTCAGGTCGTCGAGAAATCGTCGAACCCCGAAGACCCGATTGTCGAGGAATTCACGCTCATCTTGCAAACACTAAATCTTGGCCGAACACGCAAGGACACTCTCCTGGAATTTTTGAGGCGAGCGCCCACGGCCGCCGTATCGGAATTCGTCAACGCACTCGTGCAGGCAGAAGAGCGCGGAAATCCGGTTGCGGAAGTGCTCTCCATCCAGGCCGCAAGCTCGCGCACACGCCGCTCCGTGCGCGCCGAAGAACTGGCCGCCAAGGCCGGAGTGAAGATGACCGGCCCCTTGATGCTCGTCTTCTTCGCGGTCATGGGTCTCATCATGGGCCCGGCCATGATGAACATCACAGGTGATTTGTAAGAAGGCGTTTCCATCGGAGTTATTTCATGCGTGTCCTGAAATTCCAAATCCGCCTTCCCTCGGGACAGGTTGAGCAACTCAACATTGAGGCTGAGCGTGTTCTCGTTGGCAGCGGTGCTCATTGCGAGATCCGGTTGCCCATCGATCGGGCGCGCGTCGAGCACGCAGCCATCGAAGCGGGAGCAGCAGGCGTCTTCGCACGCGCGCTGGCGTTCGAGCCTCCACCAACCATCAACAACATCCCCTTTCAGCAAGCACCGCTTCCGCCCGGCAGCGTGCTCGGCGTCGGCGGCTGCCAAATCGTTGTCGAGCTCGTCGAAACCGAGGCGGCCACAGGCACACAAAAGAAAAAGAAGACAAGTCCAATCATGATTATCGCGCTCGGAATCATGATTTTGGTCGGAGGTTATGAAGTCTTCCTCGACAGCCCCACCGACACGAAAATGGAACCCCCACCGAGTCGGATGCCAGAGCTTTTTGGCCCGCCCGTGACGGCATGCCCGAACGCACAGGCGGCCGCGTTCGCGAACGAGCAGCTTGCCAACGCAGAAGCCAAGCGCGCACGTGCGCCATTCCACGTGCAAGATGGCGTGCAAGCTGTACCGCTTTTCGAAACCGCGGCTGCATGTTTCCGCGTTGGCGGAGACGTGCCGTTGGCGGCAGCCGCGGAGCAATCCGCAGCTCGCTTGCGCCGTGATATCATGGAGGACTTCAGGACACGGAGCGTCCGCCTCGTTCATGCCCTCGCGATCGAGGACTATGGTAATGCTCAAAAGGAGGTCCGGGTTCTTCTACAGTTCACGGAGGGCAAGTCCGGCAAATACATCACATGGCTTCAGGATCGAGAACGAGAATTGAAACTCAAGGTTGGCACGAACAAGTCGTAGGCCGTTCTGTGCGCCGTTCAGTTTTGGTGCCCGCGGCGGGACCTCTCGTCGCCGCACGTTTAGGCGTGGGTATTCTCTTATCTGTCGTTTTCGCGTTTTCTGGGCTTGGGTGTGCAGCCGCGCCAGCCAACAAGGCCCAAGCGGACATGGCAACGCTCCGCCGCGAAACGACGATCGACAAGCTCGTCGATCGCGGAAAGGCTTTTGCCATGGTCGGCGACATGACACGCGCCGAGGAGTATTTCACCGCCGCGCTCGAACAAGGGGCGAATCCGCATGAGGTTCTTCCGCTGGTCCTCGACGTGTGCGTGCGGACGGGGCGTTATCGGTCCGCGGCACAGCATGCAGAAAACCAACTTCGCAAACACCCTGATGACGTGAGTACCCGCTTCGTGCTCGGCACGCTCTATGTCGCACTTGGTGAGCCAAGACAAGCGCGCGAGGCGCTCGAGAAGGTCGTCGAGGCGCGACCGAACGAACCAAAGGTCCGCTATGCGCTTGCAGTCCTTGCGCGCGATTCGGAGAACGACATCGTCGAAGCCGACAAACAATTTCGCGAATACTTACGCCTCGAACCTGACGGCGCACACGCGGAGGAAGCACGCGCCTCGCTTCTAAAGAGGGTGCCGTGAGCGACGCATATATTCCGAAGGAGATTTTCGAAGAGTCGCTGCTTCAGTTCTTCGATCCGATCCGGCCGTACCTCGATGATCCGGCCGTCAGCGACATCATGATCAACGGACCGGATCAGATCTACGTCGAGAAGAAGGGACAGCTCCATCTCACGCCTGCGCGCTTCGAGACGCGCGAGGCACTCGTCGCGGCGCTCCGCAATGCAGCACAGTTCGTTGGCAAGCACATCGACGAGCTCAGGCCCATCCTTGAAGGGCGCTTACCGGATGGCTCGCGCATCGAGGCCGTGCTTCCGCCAGCGGCGCCAGATGGGCCGTGTGTTTCCATTCGTCGCTTCTTCAAAGAGACGCTCACCGTCGAAAGACTCATCGGCTTCGGTGCAATGACCGAAGAGGTCGCGACAGCACTCCAAGCCCTCGTCGTCGCAAAACTCAACGTACTCGTGGCGGGTGGCACCGGCTCCGGCAAGACGTCGATGCTGAACGCGCTCTCGTCGTTCATCCCCGAAGGCGAGCGCGTCGTCGTGATCGAAGACTCGCGCGAGCTACAACTGCAACGCACGCACGTCTGCATGCTCGAAGCGCGTCCTGCGGATCCGAAAGGCCGCGGCGAAGTTTCCATCCGTGATTTGTTCCGGGCCACATTGCGCATGCGACCCGATCGAATCGTCGTCGGCGAAATCCGCGGCGGGGAAGCACTCGATCTCATTCAGGCAATGACTTCGGGTCACGGCGGATGCCTGTCCACGTTGCATGCAACCTACCCGCGCGACACGGCAACGCGCCTCGAAACCATGGCCATGATGAGTGACATCGAGATGCCCCTAACGGCGCTTCGGATCCAGCTCGCATCGGCCGTCAACATCATCTTGCAGGTCGCGCGTCTCCAGGACGGCAGCCGCAAAGTCACCCACGTCACGGAAGTTCTCGGCTACGACACGGCGACCAATCAGTATCAGATGCGAGACATCTTCGTTCGCGAGTACGGCGGCTTCGACGATCAGGGACACATCCTAAGCAAGATCGTCCCATCCGGGATTTTGCCGCAATGCTTGCCTCAACTGCACGAGCACGGCGTGGATCTTCCAGCGTCCGTCCATGCGGCTGCCAAACGAAACAATCATCGCTCATTACCGCCATGACGGGGAAGCCTGAAACCACCCACATTCTCGAGATCGAGACGGGCGTTGGAGAGCCCGCCTTTACGCTCCTTTGCGTTGGCCGAGAGCTCTCGCCAATGAGTGTGGGCAAGAAGGGCATGTGGCGCGTCGACTCGACCCACATGCTCGACGTGCATGTGTTTCTCTACTTCAATGGCAATACACTCTTCGTGCAGAGTGCCAAGGATGCGGCACCTGCCATGGTCGACGGAGAGAGAATTGGCAAAGCATGGACCGAATTATGTGCACCATGCAAGATTGAATTCGGTGGCGCGCGGCTGCGCTACCGCGCGTTGGCGGGCTCGGGAAATACCGCGCCGCTCCTCCCTCGCCCCACGCCTGCCCCACCACCGCAGCCACCACCCACGCCTGCCCCACCACCGCAGCCACCACCCGGCGGCACCGCCCCCATGGAGCGGCCGTTTGCGCCGGGCGCATTCATTGTGGCAACCGACAAGGACAACGAAGCAACGCGTATTGCTCCGATCGAAGCATCAGGCCACGCCCACCGGCCACAAGGACATCTCCGCGCGCAGTCTCCACGACCGGCCGCGGGACGTCCCGTCGAAGAAGACTTGGAAGACGACATCACCGCGAAACGCAAGGGCGCTCCGCACGTCGCGCGTCCGCACTACGACGGGCCTGAGTTGACACCGACGCGCGCGCTCGTGCAGACCCCGCCGGATGGATCCGGATATCCAAATCCGCCAGCACCTGGATATCCAGGCGCCTCCAATCCCTATGCAGCCACCCGGCTGCTCCCCGTTCAACCCATTCAACCGCGGAAGGCCACCGGTGGCATGCAAGGCCAGCTCCGGCCCAGCACACCGGGCAATGGGCCTGCCCCGGCGCAAAGGGAATCGAATTCAGGAGCCGCAGGGGAAAAAAAACACTTCACCGCAGATCTACGCACGAAGTGGAATGCACTGCCATCGATAAAGAAGGCACTCTATATCCTCTTCCCCTTCGTGCTCTTTGCATCCATTTACATACTCCTCCCAGACGATCCGCCCCCCCCTCGGAAGCAGCTAACATCAACGCCGAATTCGACCGCACGCGCGGTGAACACCGATCCATCGACACCCACGCCGCCGGTCGCGACGGCACCCCCCGTCATTCCCACTCCAGGTGTTTCTGCATGGCCTGAAGGGGTCCCTTGTCCGCCGCCGAACTGGCCACCGGGAACGCCATTACCGTGCATTCCCAACGGAGGAGGTGTCGTGCTGACACCTCCTCCGCCTGCTGCTTTCGCGGGTCCAAGCGACGCGGGCGCACCTAAGGAAAGCAGAACGGCCAAAGCCAAAGATGCGAGCATCGACACCAAGACGGCAAGTAGCAAGACGCTCGAGCGCCAGGCTGTCGACGCCTTCGCTGCGGGCGATTTCGCGCTCGCCGCCGAACACTACACGGAGCTCGCAAAAAGCGACCCAGGTAACCCTGCATTCGCGGAGGCCGCGCGCATCGCCCGCATGCGCGTCGACGCCGGCGCACCCTAATCATCTCGGGGCGGCACGCGCCGCCCCGCCCCGAAAAGGCGTGGTTTTTCGGGGTCCCCACCCCACGCGGGCTCGCTTCGCTCACACGGCGCGCAGCAGGTTAGCTAACGCGTTTTAGTGATGGCGGGCGTGCTCGAGGCAAAGATCGCGAGGCTTGCCCCCGCACTTGTCGCAGGAGCAGACGCGGATATCGGCGCCCTCGGACTGTTTTGCGCCGCAGATCGCGCATGAGCGTCCGGCATTCGTGACAGCGCGAGCGGGGCGTCCGCTCGACGTTGCAGCACGACGAGCGGCCTGACGCAGGACGAGGCGCTGACCTCGTGCGAGCGCGAGCAGGTGCCCGCCAAAAAAGAGGAAGTAATTGGCAAAGGCTACGGCAATGGCGAGACGCGTAGCGTTGTCCCCTTGTATTGCCGACAGGGCAATGAGCGCCGCGGACACGAGCGCGAGCCACTTGATACGAATTGGAATGATAAAAAAAAGCGAGATCATGAAGTCCGGATAAAGTGTCGCAAATGCGAAGTACACCGTGGTGTTGAGCCAGAAGTTTCCCACGGCATGTCCGCCAAGAAACGCGGCGATCGTTGTGCCGAGTGCGCCAATGAAATAGAAAACATTGAACTTGAACGCGCCCCACGTCTGCTCGAGTGCCGAACCCGTAATCCAGAAAAAGTAGAGCGCGAAGATCACCCACAACATCGACATCGAGGGCGGCAAAAACAGGTATGTGACGAGCCGCCATGGCTGTCGCGTGACGAGCGACGGATCGAGCTGGAGCACCTCGGCGGCCTCAGGGCGCCGATAAATGAGGATGAAGGCAGCACCCATTCCTACGACGAGAATCCACGTTAGGTGTTCGATCGCGAGCCGACCGAGGAAAGTGCGCTCGAGTCGCGCGAGGAGACGATCCATGGCGCGGTGACCTTAGCAGGGTGTGAAAGGTCAGAGCGTGTTTACCAGCCGTAGCGAGCGAATCGACATTAGACCGCTTTCAAGTTGCCGCGAGGTCGAGGCGGGGCCGAGCAGCGGACCGGAACAGCCTGCTTGGCTTTGAGGACCGCAGCGCAGGCCCCAACGATGAGATCGCGGCAAATCGAAAGCGGTCAGAGCGTGAGAACGACTTTGCCGAACCCTTCGTTGCTGGCGACGTAGGCATGCGCATCGGCGGCTTGTTCGAGAGGCATCACGCGATCGACAACCGCCCGAAGCGTTCCGGACCCGACGAGCGGCGCGATGTGCCGCGCGAGAACCTGGCCCGCGATGATCTTTTCCTCGAGAGGGCGCGAGCGCAGCACGGTGCCGAAGACGCGCAGGCGCCGCCGAAGCACCAGGCCAAGATCGATCTCGGCACGGGCACCCGCCATGAGTCCGACGAGCACGAGCCTGCCGAGATCCGCAAGCGACGCGAGGCTGTCGGGAACGTACCGTCCTCCGACGAGTTCGAGAACGACGTTCACGCCCTGCCCGCCCGCCAACGCTCGCACGTTAGATGCAAAATGCACAGATCGATCGGCCGACACCTCGGGCACGACACCTGCGGCGAGACCGAGCTCGCGCGCGCGTCCGAGCTTGTCCTCCGAACGCGCCGTGCCAATCGTGCGTACGCCGATGGCTTTGGCAATTTGAATAGCAGCCGTTCCAACGCCACTTCCGACGGCGTGCACGAGCAGCGTCTCGCCGGCCGACAGGCCCGCCTGAAGCACGACGGCATCGTAGGCCGTAAGAAAAGCTTCAGGGATAGCTGCAGCTTGCACGTCATCGACGCCATCCGGGATCTTCGCCAGCGTCCGCGCATACACGACCACGGCTTCGGCATACGCACCGCCGCCCACGACACCAAAGACACGATCGCCAACCTTGAATTCGCTTACGCCCGCGCCGATCGCGTCGACCTCTCCGGCGAGCTCGAGACCGGGAATATCTGCGGGCGCGTCGGGCGGGGCGGGATAATGACCCGCCACCTGCAAGAGATCGGCGCGGTTGACGGCGCACGCACGCACGCGCACGCGAAGTTGACCGGGTGCGGGCTCCGGCAGAGGGACGTCACGGAGCTCGAGTTGACCTTTGGGGGCGGGTCCTGCAGGGACGATAACGATGGCACGCATGGGGATCTCACGTTTTGCCATTGTGGCCGCGGCCGTCAACACGTTCGAACGTGCCACCTTCCCTCCCTTGCACGGAAGCTTTTTGGTAAGACGCACTTGCGCATGTCTCTCGAGCCCATCGTTCGCCCCATCGCGCGAAGCTTCAAACAGGAGTACGCGAAGAATGCCGCGATCCACATCCGCGCGGGGGGTCACGCATTCATCTGGGAAAGCAAATCGCGCGTTCGCTTCGTCTTCCGCCGGCCCGCGAAAGACAACCCGGACGACTTCGGCGCATGGGGCGTTTACGACATGGGGAAATCGCGCTGGTCAATCCTGAAAAATGGCGCGCTCAAGGGCTTCGCAAGCATCGTCGTCCCGGCCGACTGCCGCTGGATCGCCAAGCGCCGCGTGGAGCGCGACTCGATCTATCCCGGACACACGCGCAAGATCGAGCTCGATTGCACCAAATGCGCTGCGTGCTGCCGAGACAACGAGGTTATCCTGCAACCCGCAGACGTCGCGAGGTTTCGGGAGGGTGGACGCCCCGAACTCGCCAAACCCCCGTATGCCAAGCGCCACAAAGATGGACGGCTCATTCTCACCCTCTTACCGAACAAGCGTTGCCACCATCTCAGGAGAGATCACAAGTGTGGAATCTACACGCTTCGTCCCCACCCATGCAGCGAGTTTCCGGCCGGTAGCGAGTGTTGCCTCTTCGCGCGGGAAGACGTCCTCGAGCTCTATGATGGCCTCGCACCGGAAGCCTGATCGCGTCGTGCCCTTGCTGCGAGCCGTCGTCTTCGCCGCACTCGGTATCCTTGTAGGATGCAATCATTCGCACGCACCCAGCGAGGGTGCCGACGCGCACCCCCCCGCAGACGCAGGCGCCACGTCGACCGCCTTGGACACGAGCGACGATGGCGGCGAGACGGGTGACACGTTCGACGCCGGAAAGATTTCCGGCCCCACGATCTTCGCGTTCGAGATCGTCGCACCTATCTTCAGCGCGCCCGAATGGCCCACGAAAGATGCTCAGAACGCGCCGGACGAGCGGCGCGACGTGATTCGGCTCGGGTACTTGCGACGCGGCGAGCATGTGCCCGTCAAGGGTGACCCCATCGCAAAAGGCAATTGTCAGGGGGGTTGGTATGAGCTCACGACGGGTGGCTTCGTGTGCGGCAAGTACGTGTCGATGGACCCGTCGCACAAGGGACTTCGCCGGTCCGCTCACCTACCCTTTCTCGATCGCGATTTGCCGTACGACTACGGCTTGAATCTCACTCCCGGCACACCGCTCTACCGGCGCATACCGACTCGCGCCGAACGCAAGGAGGCCGAAAGTCTGCAAGCCATAGGCAAAGGCAGCAAGTCGAGCGACATCGCAAAAAGGCTTGCGGCCGACGGCGGCGAGGTGCCCTCCTACCTGAAGAACGAGGGGCACGTCAGCTTCAGCGAACTCAAGGGCGATCCGGACCTCATTGCGGAACGCATGCTAAAGGGCTTTTACCTCGCGCTCGACAAGGAAATAAGCGGCACCTCCGGCATGTTCTGGCGTACCGCATCAGGCAATTACGTGCCCAAAGACCATCTCATCGTCCACGAGACAAAAAAGGAATTCGAGGGAGTGGACTTCACCGCGCCGGGCGAGACGCGCAAACTCCCGCTCGCGTGGATCACGACCACGCGCGGGCACAAATACGAAGTCAGGGAGAACAAGGCCATCCAAAAGGAGAAGATCGATCGCTTCACGATTGTCCCCCTCACCGGAAAAATGGAAAGCATTCCCAAGAAGCATTGGGAGACGGACAAGGGGTTCTGGCTGCGTGGCGTGGATATCGCAGTCGTGCAAATGCCAAAGGATTTGCCAGCGGATCTCGCGCCGAAGGAGAAGTGGATCGATGTCGACATTCGCAACGAGACGCTCGTGGCGCTCGAGGGTGACAGACCCGTCTACGCAACCATCATCTCGAGCGGCAGGCGAAGCAGCGATCACGACAAGGATCACAGGACCGTGGAGGGGAGCTTCCGCGTGCGCGAAAAGCATGTCACGACCACCATGGATGGCGACGCGGCCACGGACGGCACCTATCGCATCGAGGAAGTGCCGTGGGTCATGTACTTCGAGAAGGCCTTTGCTCTCCACGGCGCGTTCTGGCACTCAGCCTTCGGTCACGAAAAGAGCCACGGATGCGTGAATCTCATTCCTCACGACGCGCGGCACCTGTTCCTCTGGGCGGGCCCATCGCTGCCTGAAGGATGGCATGGTGTGAAGGCGACCAAGGACAATCCGGGCACCCGCGTCATCGTACACCGGTGAGCTCACGGCGCGGATAAGGCTCCTTAACGCGCCAGAGCAAAAGCGAGATTGCCCGCAAACGATTTGGCGCGAGGTCGAGGCGGGGCATGAGATGCGACCGGACTCGAACTGCACGGAGTCCAGCTTTGCTGGACGAAGTGCAGTGAGAGCGACGGAGCCGAAGGCGAAGTGAACAGCCTTGTATGGCTTTGAGGACCGCAGCGCAGGCCCCAACGATGAGATCGCGCCAAAGCGGAAGCGGGCTACGTGATGGCGATGATGCGAACGGACGGGAAGACACCCCGGAGCTTCTCCAGATCGTCCGCGTCGCTGGTGTAAACCGCATCTCCCCGCTGAGCTGCGGATGCCATGACGATGGCGTCCACCATGGTGGCGGACGGGACCTGGGCCAGTGCCTCCCCCGCAAGGCGTGCAATTGTTTCGGTGAGCGGCTCGACGGTGACGCTTGCAAGGATATGTTCGCGAATGTCGCTCGGCTGCCGCCACCATTCCGCAATGACGTCTGCGGGAACCACGGGCACCATGGCAAGCTCCCCTGCCCGATGGAGCACCTTCCACATGCGCGGGTGTTTTTGCTCGAGAGCTGTCAACGCCCCCGTGTCGAGTGTCAGGGTTTTCATTCTGCGCGCCTCTTCCGCGGGACCTTACGCCGCCCCTTTTTCCCGAGAAGCTCGAGATCGATCTCCTGCTGCTCGGATTCCGTCGCAGTGGCGTCGTCGCCGTACCATGTTTCGGCTTTCGCCCACGCCTCCTGCCGCTTGATGGCAGCAATGACATCCGCAAATACGGCAGAAACATTGCCGCCGTGAAGACGCTTCGCGCGCTCCTTAATGACTTTGAGATCGTCATTACGTATTGAAAGGCTCACCTTCGTTGTCATTCCAGCCCGTACGCTCATGGTGCCTCACCCACTGTCATTGTACTCTGTACAGTAGTACAATATTCAAACGTCTGCAAGTGTTACGTTTCGACGAATGAACCGACCCACGCTCCCCTTCGATCTCGCAGTGCCAATCATCCAGGCCCCCATGGCAGGCGTTTCGACGCCAGCCCTCGCCGCAGCGGTTTCGAACGCGGGAGGACTTGGATCCATCGGCATCGGAGCAAGCACGGTCACCAATGCCCGCCAGATGATCGAAGAGACGCGCGCGCTCACGGTGCGTCCGTTCAACGTCAACGTGTTCTGCCACGAACCCGCACGCCGCGATCCTGCGCGCGAGAGGGCATGGCTCGATCATCTCACGCCATTTTTCAACGAGCTCGGCACCCCTGCGCCAACGTCGCTCAGCGAGATCTACACGTCGTTCTTGGTCGACGACGAAGCGTTCGAGATGCTGCTCGCCGAGCGCCCGCCCATCGTCAGTTTCCATTTCGGCATCCCCTCGCCCGATCGCCTTGCCGCATTCCGAAAAGCAGGCATCAAAACCATGGCAACGGCCACGAACCCACGCGAGGCCGAACGAATCGAGAAGGCAGGCATCGACGTCATCATTGCGCAGGGAATCGAAGCTGGCGGACACCGAGGCACCTTCAATCCCAGCGAGGTCGACGAAGAATGGAGCACGAGTGTCCTCGTTCGATCTCTCGCGAGACAGACGAAGCTGCCCATCGTTGCCACGGGCGGCATCATGGATGGCCGCGGAATCAAGGCTGCCCTCGAACTCGGCGCCTCCGGCGCACAACTTGGCACGGCGTTCATCTCGTGCCCCGAGTCGGCGGCGAACGCGAGCTACCGGCGTGCACTGAAGAGCGCGCGCGCAGCCACGACGAGGCTCACGTCGGTCGTGTCAGGTCGTCCCGCGCGCAGCATGGTCAATCGATTCATCGTCTACGCGGAGACGGCGGGAAGCCCCGCGCCAGCCGCGTATCCTCTCGCGTACGACGCGGCAAAGCAGCTCAACGCCGCCGCCATGAAACATGACGACGACGGATTTGCGGCACAGTGGGCGGGGCAAGGAGCACCGCTCGCCCGCGAGCTCGCAGCCGCCGAACTCTTAACGACACTCGCTCGCGAGATGACTTGAAAGCGGGTTAATTCGCGAGCAGCGTGCGGAGTCGATTTCTCACGGCAGGCACCGTCATGGGATCGTTGGCAACGCTCTCGACGAGTTTGCGCCCGCTCTCAGGATCGGAGGCGATATCCACGAGCGTCTTCGTCGCGCCCTCGTCCTCGACCGTGGCGAGCTCGCGCACGAGCAAGCGTTGACCGGTCGTGAGCGTCGCTTCGCGGTTCGCAATCGCCTCGGCGATCTGCTGGGCGAGCGACGGGGCTGTGCCCTCGCTCGGGGGCGCACGAAACGTGTCGGCGCGCACGACGCAGCTCTTGATGGGTTCACCGAAGGAGCGCTCGAACGAGACCTGCCCCGTGCGCGCGTCGAGCACGACGATCTTGCCGTCTTCGCCGCAGACCATCACGCCGCCCGCGATCGCTTCACCACCAATGACGTCGCCTGCATGCGTATGTACCCACGCGAGCGCGCCGCGCGAAGACTCGAAGCCGAGGACGAACCGGAAGTCGTTCGCGTAAAAGCGTGAGGAGTCCAAGCCGAGGGAGTCCTTGGGCGCGCTCGGCCGCGCGAAGAGGCGGCTCCGGTCGCGCGCGTTCGCAACGGGTGGAAGCTTCTCCGTACCCGGCGTGACGAGACGCGGCGCTCCGGGCAACTCGCGGCTGGGAAGTGAGATGCGGTGGGCGCCGTTGCTCGATGCAAGCCCGATCGCTTCGTCGAAGCGGACGAAGCCGGCGTCACCGAAGTAGAGCCTGTCACCGATGGTGAATGCGCGCGTGACCTCGCCTTCTAGGGCGATGCGGCCGATTTCGTCGCCCGTGCTCTCGTCGATCGCACTGACGTACCTTTTCTCCCACGGCACGAAGATGATGCCGGAAAGAACGGCGGGATCGCCGAGCCGCTTGTCGGTTTCGATCTGCCTTTTCACCGAGCCGTTGCGCGCGACGACGAGCATCGTCGAACCCGTACCGCGCGCGAACGTCACCACCGTGCCCACACCATCGTCTCCGGCGCCGAGCAATCTCGCGCCGCCCGTGGGTCTTGCCCAGAGGCGCCTGCCCGTCAGCGCATCGAGCGCAAATACCTCCCGGCTACCCGAGCCAACGACGATGCCGCGAGCGATGATGGGACGCGCGTCGAGCGCGTGCTCGAACGTCCACGTGCTGCGGCTCGTGAGCGGCATGCCGATGATCTTGCCAGCGTCTCGACCCGCAACGGCGACGACGACGTCTGCGCCGGGCGCAGGCTTGACGTTGCGAAGACGCTCCTCGACTTCACGAATGCTCTCTCCTCCGTCGCCCGTCCAGTTGGTCGAAAAGAGGCGCAGGCGCGACGGATTCGACATGCAACTCGTCGTCACGAGCGACAAGAGAACGCCGACTTTGAGCGATCGCGCATGAAGCCCCAAGTGAGCTGCCGAGATACCACGAAGGGAGGCCGCGCGCGCGGCGAGCGCGCGACAAGGTGCAGACCGCTTTCAAGTTGACGCGAGGTTTCGAACCCCTCGCAGGTTGCTCCCGTCGTCTTTTGGTCGATTTGCGTCGCATCGCTTCGTTGCTCCTCCTCGAGCTGCACAAGCAGCTCTCGTCGGCGCGCCTCGCGCTGCTCGCAACTCGGCCAAAATACTCGGTCCACAACCTCCTCGGGGTTCGCGGCGGGGCCGAGGAGCGGACCGGAACAGCCTTGGTTGGCTTTGAGGACCGCACCGCAGGCCCCCCTGAGGTCCCGCCGTGGGCGGGCCGACAGCGCCGAAGGCGCCGTCGATGATGAGATCGCGGCAAATCGGAAGCGGTCCACGTGCTATGGGGTCGCGCGAACATGGGTCGCATTCGGAAGCTCGCAGACGAGCTCGCGAACCAGATCGCCGCCGGCGAGGTGGTGGAGCGCCCTGCGAGCATCGTCAAAGAGCTCGTCGAGAACGCGCTCGACGCGAACGCCACGCGCATCGTCGTCGATATCGAGCAAGGCGGACGAACGCTCATCCGCGTCACCGACGACGGCGACGGGATGACGCCCGACGATGCCATCGCCTGCTTCGAGCGCCACGCAACGAGCAAGATCGCGAAGCTCGCAGATCTCGCTGCGCTCGGCACCTTCGGCTTCCGCGGCGAGGCGCTTCCCAGCATTGCGTCGGTTGCACGCACGGAGCTTCGCACGCGAGCCCGCGACGCGAGCGAAGGCGTCTCCGTCGTCACCGATGGCGGCAAACCGCGCGACGCCGTGCCCGCGGGCGGCGCCGTCGGCACCACGATTGCGGTGCGCGATCTGTTCTTCAACGTGCCTGCCCGGCGCAAATTCCTCAAGGCAACGGCCACCGAGAGTGCGCACGTCGGTGACGTCATCCTCGGCGCAGCACTCGCGCGCCCCGACGTGACCTTCGTGCTCTCGCGCGACGGCCGCATGGTCCGCAACTACCTTCGCGTTGCAACGCGGAGCGAGCGAGCACGAGCCGCGCTCGCCGGCGAGAAACTTGTAGAATGCATATTCGAACGCGGGCCGATTCGCGGTGAAGCCATGCTCGCCCCGCCCGAGTGCGCGCGTGCGGGGACCACGGGACTGTCGCTCCTCGTCAACGGACGCCACGTCCGGGATCGCCAACTCGCTCGCGCCGTGGCCCAAGCCTACGGCTCGGTGCTCGAGAGCGGCCGGTACCCCGTGGGTGTCGTCTGGCTCGACATCCCGCCCGATCTCGTCGACGTCAACGTCCACCCGCAGAAGATAGAGGTACGTTTCGTCGACGCGCGCGGCGTCTTCGACGTCGTGACGCGCGAGATCGGCGCGGCGCTTTCGCGATCGTTCGGATTGCCGACGCTCGGAGAGCCGCAAGTGCCGTGGGCTCATCGCAACATCGCCATTCCCACGTATGCGAGCGCATCGAGCAGCAAGTGGTCGCAACCGGAGGTGATGCCGCTCGCTGACAGTGCTGCATCGCCATCACCGCTACCTGAAACGAATCTCTTCATGCCGCCCGCAGATCCGCTGCCAGCACCTGCGAGCGATCTGCCACCGAATCTCTTCGGCCCCGCGAGCCTTTATGCATCGCTTCGTTTCGTTGGTCAGGTCAAAGCAACGTATCTCGTCTGCGAAGGAGCGGACGGCCTCTACGTGCTCGATCAACACGCCGCCGCCGAACGCGTCACCTTCGATCGATTGAGGCGCGCGCACGCGGCTCACAGCCTCGGCATGCAGCGGCTCCTCGTGCCCGAAGTCGTCGATCTCGCGCCGGGCGAAGTGGCGCTCCTCGAGGAGCAAGCCGAGGACGTGATGCGCCTCGGCGTCGAGGTGCGCGCAGTGGGCGAGAGCGCGGTGGCGGTGCACGGCGTGCCGGGGCTGCTCGCGCACGCCGAGCCCGCACGCGTCCTTCGCGATCTCGTCGCCGAGCTCGGGCGCGCCGCGGGTCGGCCCTTTCGCGGCGCGGTCGATCTCGTGCTCGCCACGATGGCGTGTCACGGATCGGTGCGTGCTGGCGACGTCGTCACGCGCGAGGAGGCAGAGGCGCTGCTCGCAGCACTCGACGACGTCGACTTCGCAGGTCACTGTCCTCACGGCCGGCCCGTCATCATGCGCATGTCCTTCAACGAGCTCGGGAGACGCGTTGGAAGATAGCGAGCACGCTTTCGAGGATCGGGTCAGCCGCGTCCTCGCGATCGCGAGAGAAAAACCCGACCGCCTCCTCTGCGTCGTTGGTCCCACGGCGTCTGGCAAAACCGATCTCGCCGTCGCCGTCTGCGAACGCGTGGGCGGCGAAGTGATCTCGGCCGACAGCGTGCAGATCTACCGCTGCTTCGATATCGGCTCTGGCAAGCCGTCACTCGAAGAGCAAGCGCGCGCGCCCCATCATCTCATCGACGCGTTCGATCCCCTGAGCCCCGTCGATGCCGTGTCGTACGCACGATTCGCGACGGAAGCCATCGCCGGCGTGCGCGCCCGCGGAAAGATCCCCGTGCTCGTGGGGGGCACGTATTTCTGGGTGCGCGCGCTCGTCATGGGTCTCGCCGAGGCGCCCGCCGCAAACGCCGTCATTCGGGCAAAGCACCGTGCGACGGTCGAGCAATTTGGTCGCTCGGCGCTCCACGCCGAGCTCGAAAAGATCGACGCTGCATCGGCCGCGCGCCTCCACCTCAATGACGTCGTGCGCGTGAGCCGCGCCCTCGAGGTCTTCGAGTTGTCCGGCCGCACGATGTCCGAGTGGCAGGCCGAGCATGGCTTTCGCGAAACGAAGATGGATGCATCCTTCATCGGGATCCGCGTCGAGCAGGGCGAGCTCACGAGGCGCATCACCCAACGGGTCGACACGTGGCTCGCGAGCGGCTGGCTCGACGAGGTTCGTTCCCTCATCGATCGCGGCTACGGCGGCGCGCGCGCCATGGGTTCGGTCGGTTACAAAGAGGTGCACGCCTTCGTGACGAGCAAGGAAGGCGCGGCCGACACGCGCGAGGTGCGGCTCGCCCTGCGCGATCGCATCGTGCAAAGTACACGCATCTTCGCTCGGCGACAGCGCACCTGGCTCCATAAAGCCCCCGTGGAGTGGGTTTAGACGCTAATCCTCCAGCCGCTCCCCGCCGTGCCGTCGAAGACTTCCACACCGAGCTCTGTGAGCTCTTTGCGAATCGCATCGGCCTTTGCGAAGTCTTTTGCGGCCCGGGCTTCCGTGCGCTCTACAATCTTTTGATCGATCATGCTCGCATCGAGCTTGCGCAGCATGAGGCGCCGCGCACGCGTGCGTGACCAATACTCGTCGCTCGTCGCTTGCATCAATCCGAGCGGCGCACACGCCGCCCCGAACGCGCGCGCAGCCTTTGCCGCAAGACCACGCACGGCTCCGAACTTCGCCGGATCTCTCCGCATCTTTGGTATTTGCATCACAATTTCATTGGCGGCTTTTGCCATTTCCGCAAGGACCGAGAGTGCTTGCGGTGTATTCAGATCGCGATCCAGCGCCTCGAGCACATGGTTGCGTGCTTCGTCGATGATTTTCGCTTGGCCCTGGAGCACGTTGGAGTCATTGGGCTCATGATCCTCGGCCGCCGCAACGAGCGCATCCAGTGTGGAATACAGGTAATCCATCCGGCGCTCGGCCTCGTCGACGCCCGGGAACGTGACGCGCCCGTCCGTTTTTTTGTCGACGTCGAACGAGAGCGGCCCGCGGTAATGCGTGCCGAGAAAGAAGTACCGGAGCGCTTCCGGATCGTTTCGCTCTCGCGCATCACGGATGGTGACGAAGTTGCCGAGCGATTTGCTCATTTTTTCTTTGTCAATTTCGAGAAAGCCGCCGTGCAGCCAATATCGCGCGAATTCGGGACCTGAATTGGATTCACTTTGCGCAATTTCATTTTCGTGATGCGGGAAAATGAGATCCATTCCCCCGCAGTGGATGTCGATATGCTCACCGAGATGGCGCATGGCCATGGCCGAACACTCGATATGCCATCCGGGGCGCCCCTTGCCCCACGGGCTGTCCCAACCGAACGCGTCGGCACCGGAAGATTTCCAGAGTGCGAAGTCGAGAGGATCGCGTTTTACATCTTCGGCGCCTGCGCTGAGACGCTCGCTCGCGCCCGCACGAAGCTCGTCGATGTTGCGGCGTGAAAGCTTGCCGTAGGCAGAGAAGCTGCGCACTGCAAAGTAGACGTCCTTGCCTGCAGGGGTCTCCGAAACATAGGCGTGACCCTTTGCGATGAGTTTTTCGACGAGCCCGATGATGTCGCCGATGCTGGTGGAGACGCGTGGTTCGACGTCGGGCAAGAGGCAGCCAAGGGCAGCGAGATCTTCCTTCGCGAGCTCGCTCATGCGCTGGGACAGCGCGAGCGGCTCTTGCCCCGTGGTGCGAGCGCGCTCCACGATCTTGTCGTCAACGTCGGTCACGTTTCGGCAATAAGTCACTCTGAACCCGCGCGCGCGGAGGTAGCGGCAGAGAACGTCGAACGTCGTGTACGTACGCGCGTGCCCTGCGTGCGCGAGATCGTAGGTCGTGATACCGCAGACATAGAGTTTGACCTCGCCGGCGGTCATGGGGACGAAGTCTTCGAGCTTCTGCGTGAGCGTGTTGTAGAGGCGGACGGGCATTTTCGCCGGACGGTATAGCGCCTCCGTGCACTCCTTCGTGTTAAAAGCGGTGCGACGTGAGGGAAGGCGCGCCTCCGGTATTACGGACTGGCAGACTGGTAACTTGCCACCACCTGACTACCTGAGTCCGAAGTGAAGTTCGTCCATGCAAGAACAGTATCGCCCTTGGCATTGGTGGCGAGTGCTGGTGACCATCCCGTGGTGGCACTTGCCATTGGGTCTTGGAAGGGTTGGGACGTCCAGGTTCCGCTACTGGCGCTGTAATATCCGGCCCATAAACCATGGTCATCATTGGAGGAGTCTCGATTCCAGGCAGCATGGATGTTCCCTGCTCCATCCATGCTCAATGCTGGCAGGAACTGGCTATCCAAGAGTCCAGTCGCACTAAGGGTCTGCGCGTCCCCCCACGCTCCGCCCGCAGGTGCCACACTGACTTTGAGCGACATATCTGATTCCACCCATGCGACGGCGGCAGATCCACCCGTTGACACAGCAAAAATGGGGTTCGGCAACCATGAGCCGTTTGCCGTTGGAGAGTCGACGGGCGTCGCATCTTGCCAGCCGTCTGTATAGCGTTTGGTCCAGACTTGGGACCTTGCAACTCCACTGCTCATGTGCCATTCGCTCCATGCAACAATGGCTTGGCCGCTGCTGTCCATCCCGATCTTCGGATCGGAGATTTTTGTAAAATCCGGATCGACATCATTGGCGATGACCGTGGAGACTGTGCCCCAGCCGCTACCAGGAGTGAAGCGATTGCTTGTGATACTGTGATCGGAGGGTGAACCGTAAATTGCTGTTGTCCAGGTCGCCACCGCATCGCCCGCGGGGGAAACGGCAAGCTGTACATTCAATTCCTTGGATGTCCAATCGGGGTTATCTGCACCAATGTTGACAGGGTCTCCCCACCCTGCGCCAAATACATATCGGTTCGCGAAGACACGTGACGTGAGGTTGGCGTACCTGCTCCAGGCCACCAAGGCTGCACCGGTTGCATCGAGGCCGACCGAAATGGTGGAGGAGTTGTCTGGACTCGCATCGAGTTGCGAGGCAGTCCCCCAGCCTGATGCAGGGTCGAAAGCTTTCGCCCACAGTTCGATAGAACCACCACCCACTTGCTGCAGCCAGAAAAGCATTGCCCGTCCTGATGCAGGGTCCATGGCAACGCGATAGGGGCTGGGGATGCCGTACGTTGACACGGCGACATCCGTGACCTTCTGTGCTGTCTGCCAAACATTGCCCGTGTAATAGCTCGAATACAAAAATGTACTCAATGAGGATTGATCGTCCTGTTGGACCCAAACTACGACGGCATTGCCTGCGTCATCCACGGCCGCAACGGGACCGCCAGCCGGGGCCGTAGACAACACGACAGGCGTTGACGAGGAGGGGGGATTCGAGGGTCCGCCGGAATCCGCTCCGTCACCACCGCCCGACCCATCGCTGCTGCTGCTACAGGCCGACAAGAGCGGCACCAGACAAGCCAGCTGTGCTGCACAAACCAAAGCAAAAAGTCTTTTCATTTCCAGTCTATACACAAAGTGAGCACTTCTATCAAGCCGTCCGCGGGATCCGAAAAGCCGCTCCCGCGGCGTTGCCAGCACGACTGCCGGAAGTATTCCGGCAGCCGTGCTAATGTAGCTCAGCGCTGGGTATGTGCTCGGCAGGAGAGGGAGGCATTCATGGTCCGCGCGCACACCGAACTTCGCTACATCGTTTATGCTTTTTGGCTTGGCGCGTTATTGCTCTGTGCAGGAGCGTGCGGCTCATCTTCCGATAGCGCTGAGCCCGATGCCAGCTCCTCCGATGCTAGCGGACCCGGGCGTGGAGAAACTGACCGCGCGTCGTCTGAACTCCTTCTCGAAAACAATATTTCGATAAGGGCCAACAAGGTCATGGTCGTGCGTTCGTCGGGGGCAGGTTCGGTCATCGCTTACAACTACGCGGACCAGGGCTATATCGCGGCGGCCTCAGGATGGATAGAGGCCGGGATCAATGGATCGCATATGGTCGGTTCCCACCATATCCTTTTTGAAGGCAATCAAAGCTTCAATATGGAAAGCGACGATACCCACGGGAATTCCACCTATCACACTTCTTCCGAAATTGGACGACGAGCGTGCGCTCCAATTTCGATAACGGCTTCACCGGCGAGCTCATCGACGACTCCACGCAAGACGAGAACGGTCCAAAGTGTGCTGCCGCAGCCTCAACGTACTCGTATTGGATGACGTATGTTGGCAGTGTGCTCGGCGCGCCGGGCATCACCACGCCTGCCAGCGGGTACGCCGATGAGTCCACCGATTGGACAACCCAACCTTCGGCCATCTGGCTGCTCGGATGGAACCCCATCGAGCCGTACACCACCGACCCGAACGTCGCCGCAACCGCGGTTCGCGACGGAAACTGGGATGTGCTGCTCGGCAAGCAGACCTGGCTCACGACAGCCGCCGCGCCGTTGCCCGCTTCGTGCTACCTGACGAGCAAGCCCGTGTTCTTCGGTTCGAACCCGTGGCCCTGGGTCGATCCGACGACGGGAACGACCCACGTGCTGCCAGCAAAGGCACGGTACGACGCCGGAACACCCAACACGGTACTCTGACAAAGTTGTACTCTTATTAGAAGTACAATCGCCTCGCGCCGTTGCGCAGCATCGCGAGCGCCTCCGTAGACTCCTTCGTGCTAAACGGAGCGCCAGAATGCCGGGCCAACAATGGGCAAGCTCGAGTGGTGCTTGGTTGATAACGGCGTTGGTCGCCGGCTGCGGCGCACACGCGCGAGGATCCTTCGACGGATCGATCTATCGCGAAGGAGATGCCATCGCGTTCCAGGTGGGGCACGTGCCCTCGAGCTGGCATCGCGTGAAGGTGCGCGGCGGATCGCTCGCGTTCCGTGACGCCCATAACGACGCGTCCATCCTGGTCAATGCACGATGCACGCAGTCCGACAACGCAACGCCGCTCGTTGCGTTGACCAACCAACTCGTGATCGGCTCAACGGAGCGCACCATCGCGAACCAAGTTACGATCCCGTTCGACGGGCGTGAGGCGCTGCATACGACGATGCGCGCCAAGTGGGACGGCGTGCCCATGTCGCTCGACATCTATGTGGCGAAGAAAGATGGCTGCACGTACGACTTCGTGTACTCGGGATCGCCCGCATCGTTCGAGTCGGGATCTGCAGCATTCGAACAGTTCGTGCATGGCTTCCGGACACTCGCCGGCTCTGGAGTGGTGCCAGGATGAGCACGTCGTCGTCTGCGGGTGGGCCGGGATACGTCGCGTACCAACGCGCACGCATACGGCGACTCGTCATTCATCTCGGCGATGTGTCTCAGCTCACGGTGCGCACGGCGCGCGCGCTCTTCCGGAGACCTCTCGAGATCCCGTCCACCATGCAGCAGCTCGACGCGCTCGGCGTCAAATCGCTCGGCATCGTCGCCGTCACGTCGCTCTTCATCGGGATGGTCATGACCATCCAGTTCGCGTTCGGTCTGCGCCGCTTCGGAGGTGTAGAGTACATCCCTCGCGTCATCGTGCTCTCTTTCTGCCGCGAGCTCGCGCCCACGCTCACCGCGGTCATCGTTGGCGGCCGCATCGGCAGCGGCATGGCCGCCGAAGTCGGAGCCATGAACGTGACCGAGCAAGTCGACGCGATCCGCGCGCTCGGCGCAGACCCAGCGAAGAAACTCGTCTTGCCGCGCGTGGTAGCCGCGATCCTCGTGATGCCGTTGCTCAGCACCTACGCGCTCGCGCTCGGAACGGCTGGCGCCATCTTCATCTGCGCGACGCAGTTCGACATCCAGCCGAATCTTTTCATCGCCTCGTCGCTCGAGGCGGTGAAGCTCGGCGATTTCTTCGCAGGTCTCGCGAAGACACCTTTCTTCGGATTCATCATCGCCATCATCGGATGCCACTTCGGACTCGGAACGACCGGCGGCACCGAAGGCGTGGGTCTGTCAACGACGCGTACGGTGGTGGCCGTCTCGGTGGCCATCCTCATCGCGGACTTTTTCCTGACGAAAGCCCTCTTCGTCTTCCAATCGTCATGATGTCGCGCAACTTATTGGTTGCATGGTTGCTCGTCGTGAGCCCCGTATTCGTCATCGTGGGGCTCTTGGTGGATGCGCGGATGCGGCGCGCGGCGCGGGCCGAAGAAGCCGAGTCGATCGCGTTGCTCGCGTGCAGACTGCCAACGAGTGATCTTGCGCTCTCGGGCAGTGCGCGCTGGTTGCGCGCGGTCTCGCTCGAAGAGCCGGGGGCAGCCTTTGCGGATGGTCCGGCCACGCCCGATCCGGATCCTGCCGGAGGAGCCATGGCGCCGCCGAGCGAAGTGTGGGCCGGCGTCGCGCGACAAGCCTCGTTCGTCGTGGTCAAGGGCTCGCGATGAAGCGTGCACTCGTCGTGTTTGCTCTTGGCGCGCTTGCTCGACATAAAGCGCGGTCCCTCGCGCTCGGAGGCGGACTCGTCTTCGCGGTGGCGCTCGTTGCGGCCGTCATGTTTTTGACCGAATCGCTGCGCGCGGAGGCCGAGCGCGCGCACGCGGCGCAACCGGACATCGTCGTGCAAAAGATGGTCGGTGGACGGCCAACGACGATTCAGGCATCCGAGCGCGAAAAGCTCACCGACATCCTGTCGGTGCGTGCGGTGACGTCGCGCGTTTGGGGTTACGTGTTCGTGCCTGCACTCCAGGGCAACGTAACGGTTGCATCGGCGCCTGCAGGAGCAACGGCGCTCTCGGTAGCGAATGGCGTGCTCGCCGAAGGTCGAGACGTCACGCAAGGAGCGCACGAGATGATCGCGGGCGCCGAGCTCGCGAAGTCTTTTGGAATGATGCTCGGTGATGAACTTGCCTTGTCGGACGCGAGCGTCCATGCGCACCCGCTCAAGTTGGTCGGGACCTTTCGTTCCTCGCTCGACTTATGGACGGCGGACGTCCTCATCGTCGATGAAGAAGATGCGCGCGCCCTGCTCGACATGCCGGCGGACAGTGCGACCGATCTCGCAGTTTCGCTCGCGAATCCAGACGAAGCGAGAGTGGTCGCGCAAACGATCGGCGAACGCATCGCGGGCGCGCGAATCATCGAGCGCGATCTGCTCGCACGCGTCTACCACCTTGCTTATGGGCGGCGCGCGGGGCTCGTGCTCGGCGCGCTGATTCCGGCAATCTTGGCGCTCCTCGTGCTCGCGTGGGATCGCGCAAGCGGTGTCGGCCCTCATGAACGCAAAGAGATCGCCGTGCTCAAAGCCGTTGGATGGTCGACGTCCGACGTCTTGTGGGCAAAGCTCTTCGAGTCGGTGCTCGTTGGTGCAGGCGCCACGGCGCTCGGACTTCTCGCGGGGTACGCGTGGGTTTTCTGGTTCGGAGCTTTTGGCTTACGACCGGCTCTCGTTGGGTGGAGCGTTCTTTACCCGCACGCGGCTCTCACGCCTGCCGTGGACGCGGCGCAATTGCTCGGCATCGGCCTCTCCGTGCTCGGCCCCTTCGTGCTCCTCAGCATCGTGCCCGCGTGGCGCGCGGCCACCACCGACCCGCTTGAAAGCATGCGCACGTGAGCGCGCACACGTTCGCGTCAAATCGAAAGCGGTCAACGAGTGACGAGGACGGAGCGATTGGACATGCGAATCACGTTCTCCGCTGTGCTGCCGAGCACGAGGCGACGGAGACCTGTGCGACCGTGGCTGCCCAGCACGATGAGATCCGCGTCGAGCGATCCCGCGCAAGCGAGGATGCACTCGGTGGGATCGCCTTCGACCTGTTCGAAACTCGCGAAGTGATACTGCTTGGCGAACCCTTCGAGGGTTGTGCGCCCGAATTCCTTCAGATGATCCATCGCGCCTCGTGGCACTGGCATCCATGGGCTGCCGAGCGCCATCGCGATCGACGCAAGCGTATGGTTGCCCGGTGGTTGCATCACGTGAAGGAGCGTTGTCGCAACGTTCGCTTTTTCGGCGAGCAGGCCGCCGAAACGCATCGCGGGGAGTGAACCCTCGGTGAAGTCCGTGGCAACGAGCGCTCTTCGTGTGTGACGTGATCGCGCGACGAGCACGGAGGTGTGCGCATAGCGAACGACGCGTTCGGCGATGTGACCGAGAACGCGATCGGACCCCACGCGCGGTTTCGCGCCGACGACCACGAGCTTCGCGCTGAGTTCTTCGGCGACGCGCACGATCTCGTCTTCGGGATCACCAAACTCGATTCTCACGCTGTCGTCGTATGCGGAGCTCTGAATCGTGCGGCTCACTTGCGCTCGAACGAGCTCCTTTGCGCGCGTCTTCAGATCGATGGCAAGCTCGTTCTCGTTGCGACTCGGTACAGGCGGATGGCGAAGTGCGTCGGGCAACACGTTGAGCACGGTGACGCTCGCACCCATCGTCTCGGCGTAAGCATGACCGAGCGCAATGGCGGGTTCGGCGTACTCGGTGAGATCGATGGCAATGATGACGGCCGAACGTTCCATGAGATATCGATGCTAGCAGGCTGCTCTCAAAACTCTCCGACGATCGCGACGCGCACGCCGAATGTCTTGTCGTCAACGAGGTCGCCCGCCACGGGGATGAGCACGCTCACTTGCGGGATGATGGGACCCACAGGAAAGCGGACGTTCGGCTCGAGGACGAGCGCGTCGAACTCCGCGGGCGAGGTGAAGCGAGCGTTGATGAACGCGTGGAGTCCGGGTTCGAAATACGGAACGACCTTGTACGCGGCGCGTACACCTCCCGTAATCTCACCGACGTATTTCTCGCTGGCGTCGCCCGTCGTGTCGATGAGATTCTCGACCTTCACCATGGGGCTCACGGTGAGCTTGTCGAAGCGGAAAACGGCAGCAACGCGCGGCACGAGGCCGAGACGACCCGACTCGAAGAGTGAGCTCGAATAAAGCCCGCGCGTGAACGATGCCGCGCGCGCTGCTGCAAACCGATCGATCGATCGGAACTTGAATTCCCCTTCGGGTTCCGCCGAAAATTCTTCTGCGGAAGGTTGCTCCTTTCCGCCGGCGGTCGGGAGCGCGACTCCGAGCGAGCCTTCGAGCTCCCAGTGCTCACCGCGCGCGAAGATATACGCTGCCTCGAGTTCGAGATTGCCAATGAGCTGCGCCGAGCGTCCTTCGGACTCCCCGGTGCGCGAGGACAAATACGCGGTGATGAACGGGATGCTCGCGCCAACCTTCCACCGCTCGCCGAGCCGTCGCTCTACGCCGACAACCAGCGAATACGCGCTCACGCGCATGCTGTCGAACCCTCGTTCGCCGGGAGTTTTGCTTTCGCGCAGAACGTCGAGGGTCGTCGCGCCACCCACGAAATCGCCGGTAACTTCCCAATCTGGCTCTTTCTCTTCGGCTTCTTCTTTCTTCTCCTCGCCTTCCTTCGCCTCTGCGTGGTGACTCGCCTCCTCCCCGTGATGGCTCGACTCACCGAGGTTCGATTCCGGGCCCTTCGCGTGATCTGGAGCAGTGTTTTCCGTGGCCGGAGCGTGAGCATTCTCCGTTGCCGGCGCTGCCTCGTGCGGAGGCTCCTCGGCGGGCGGACGCTCTTCTTCGGCAAGAACAGTGAACGGCACGACGACGACAGCGGTCGCGACGGCGGTCGCGGCGAAGACGAATTTGGCCATAAAATACGATGTATCAGAGCGCAAGCAGGCCGTGAATGCGGTTCCTAGCCCGAATAATTCATGACGCGATTGCGGTAGAAGGCCGAGACCGCAGCGAAAAGGGCGCACGCCGTATCGCAGGACCGAGGCGTACTGTACGTACGCCGCAGGTCCGACAAAAGCCGTACGCCCTTTGC